>DAIUKN010000123.1:3523-7293 GCA_036848195.1 Bacteroidota bacterium | reverse complement strand
CAGGCGGCTGAATTTCAACCAGAATTTTGAGTGTGCCGACTGCCACATCGTGTATGAAGAGCCGGATCCCAGGCTGTTTTCGTTCAACAATCCTTTTGGGGCATGCCCGGAATGTCAGGGTTTCGGCAGGGCCGTCGGGATCGACATGGATCTGGTGGTTCCGGACAAAGAGAAGTCCTTGCGGCAGGGCGCCATTCAGCCCTGGGCGACGCCGAAATTCAAGGAGGAACTCCGGTCGCTCGTCCGCGTGGCAGGTGCGGCGGGAGTCCGGCTTGACGTTCCGTTCCGTGAGCTGGACGCGAAGGAGAGGAATGTGCTCATGGACGGCGTTGAGGATTTCGACGGTATCAAAGCCTTTTTTCGGAAGATCGAAAAGAAGGCGTACAAGATCTACTACCGTGTGCTGTTGAGCCGGTACCGGGGTTACACCACCTGTCCCCAGTGCGGCGGCGCGCGGCTCAGAAGCGAGGCCCTAAACGTTCAGGTAGCCGGCCGCACCATTGCCGGAATCGTCGGCATGACAATCACGGAGGTGCGGAGCCTGCTCGATGGTCTGACGCTGACGCCGTTTGAACAGTCGGTCGCGCGAAGGATTCTCGGCGAACTCCGGAAGCGTCTTGCGTATCTTGACGACGTCGGGATCGGCTATCTGACCCTCGACAGGCTGTCGAGTACGCTCTCCGGGGGGGAATCGCAGCGCATCAACCTTGCGACGTCGCTCGGATCGTCTCTGGTGGGTGCGGTGTACGTTCTGGATGAACCGAGCATCGGACTCCATCCGCGTGACAACCGGAGGCTGATCGCAATCCTCACCGCATTGCGAGATGCGGGGAACACGGTGATTGTCGTTGAACATGATCCCGAGATGATGCGTGCAAGCGATTGTCTTGTGGACCTTGGGCCGCGGGCGGGCGAGCAGGGAGGGGAAGTGGTCTACTGTGGCCCGACGTCCGGCATCACCAAGGAGAAACGTTCGCTTACCGGCGATTACCTCGGCGGAAGAAAATCGATCCCTGTTCCGCCATCCCGGCGCTCGCACAACGGGTTCTCGGTCAGGGTGCGTGGCGCTGCGGAGCACAACCTGCAGAACATCGACGTTGAGTTTCCGTTGAACATGTTTGTCTGCGTGACCGGTGTGAGCGGGAGCGGAAAGAGCACTCTCGTGCATACCGTTCTCTGCAACGGGTTGCGGAGAGCACTCGGGGATGTCACGGCGCGGGAGGGTGCAGTCCGGGCTATTGAAGGGTACGAGTCTTTGAGCGCTGTGGAGCTGGTCGATCAATCGCCGATAGGGCGCACGCCCCGCTCCAACCCGGTCACCTATATCCAGGTATTCGATGGGATCCGCAACCTCTTCGCCTCAACGCAGGCGGCAAAGGTGCACGGCATGAAGCCCGGGCAATTCTCGTTCAATGTTCCCGGTGGACGGTGCGAGGCATGCGAAGGTGACGGCGTTGTGCGTGTGGAGATGCAGTTTCTGGCCGACCTGTTTCTTCCGTGCGATGTCTGCAAGGGGAAGCGCTACAAAAAGGAGGTTCTGGATGTCCGGTACCGCGGCAAGAATATTGATGATGTGCTGGGGATGACCGTTGCGGAGGCGATCCGGTTTTTCGGGCAAGACCCGGCAGGACGACGGATCGCGTCACGTCTGAAGGTGCTGGAAGAGGTGGGCCTCGGGTATATTCGTCTCGGGCAACCGGCCACGTCGCTCTCCGGCGGCGAGGCGCAGCGCGTGAAGCTTGCGGCGCATCTGGGGGTGTCCCAGAAGGACCGCCACACCCTGTTTGTCTTTGATGAGCCGACGACGGGGCTCCACTTCGATGACATTGCCCGCCTCATCGGATGTTTCAACGCTCTCATCGAAGCCGGAAATTCGGTCGTGATCATCGAGCACAACCTGGACGTGATCAAATGCGCTGATCATGTCATCGACCTGGGACCGGAAGCTGGTGCGGCCGGAGGACGGGTCGTGGTTCAAGGGACGCCCGAGATGGTAGCGGCCGATCCGGGCTCGCACACCGGCCGCGCGCTGAAACCGTACCTCGTGAGATGAGTGACAAAGAGGGGTGACACGGAGGGTGACAGGGGTCAATGCCCCCGGCTGCGATCTACTGTACATTGGAACCGCAGGTTGTACTGAAAGGCATTGGCGACACCATGGATGCAGGGGAGATCCAGAGTGGCGTTCAATGCCTTTCGCAATTCAGTAGCCCATCCCGATGTTCAGCGTGATGAAGAATCCGCCAAAATCCGTCTTGTAGGAGGAGATTTCGCCGGTGGACTGATTATACAAGGAAGGAATCCCGTTACCGAAGAGGTACGTGAAGTAATAGCGGAAGTTCACGCCAAGAACGTTCGTCTTCTCGTTCCCGAAGTTGGCCCCGATGCCGATGTATGCGGACATTGTATAGTGGGCTTTCCCCATGCCGATGCTCTTGAAGAACTCGACCTGGTCTACCTGAACATAACCGCCAGCCACATTTGTGATCTTGCTGAAGGGCATGGCATAGATCATGGTCGGGCCTACCCCTGCATTAAGGTAGGGCCGGAACGTGTCCATGATCTCTTCCCGAAAGATCCGGTATTGGAGACCGGCCATGAGCGGGAGGACCATGAAGCGATTGAGTTTTCCGGGGACAAACGATTGGCCGGTGTAGGGGTCGAAACGTTCGACCTCCCTCGAGTCCTTCGATTCTGACACGGAAAAGGAGAGGAACCAGGAGATGTCGGAGGAGACCTCTCTGCGATAAAACGCCCCCAGCCCGAAACCATCGCTCGAAACCAGGACGTCAAAACCCCAGTGATTGAGCGATGGCTGCTGGGTGAGGGGAGTCGAGCTCGTCCACGAGGTGTCGCGTGCCTTTTGTTGCATCGTGTGCGATGCACTTCCCCCCGCAAGGAGGGGGGCACTCGTTGCCATCACCATTGCCAACCCCAGCAGAGCGATCAGGATCGCCCGTCCATGCCCAGAGCGTCGCGGACCAGAGTTGTGTCTCATACCCCATTCCTCCCTTGGTGTTGCTGCCTGCCTCCCCGCAAAAAGATACCTCCTTCAGGGTAAAAAATCAAAGGGCCTTGAACGTTCCGACTTTCAGGTAGCGTGTTTCCGGGACGGCTGGAAGACTCGGATGATCCGGGGATGCCCCCCGCCAGTCGAGCAACTGGAGCGTTCTGCCGACGCGTCCTGCGGCTTCGTCGATAATCTCCAGAAATACATCGGGCTCGATATGGTGGGAACAGGATGCGCTGACGAGCAACCCTCCCTTCCGCAGGATTCGGAAGGCCGCCTCATGAAGGTCACGGTATCCGCGCTTCGCCGTTGCCACATTTTTCCTGCTCTTGGTAAAAGATGGCGGGTCCAGAACGATGAGGTCGAACCGTACATCACGCTCACGGAGCGCCTTCAATCTGTCGAACACGTCATCCTGCTCGAAGCTCACGTTGCCCAGACCATTGAGGGCGGCGTTCGCGCTTGCCCGGCGCACGGCTTCCTCCGAGCTGTCGATCCCCAGAACCAACGATGCCTCACCCATTGCCGCATTCAGGGCGAATCCGCCGTCATTGCAGAAACAGTCCAGGACCCGCATACCGAGGCTCAATCGCCGCACCGTTGCCCTGTTCTCGCGCTGGTCCAGGAAAAACCCGGTTTTCTGCCCTTCAAGAGGATGGACGGTGTACCGGAGGCCGTTCTCTTCGATGACGACCGACGCCGGGGTTCCCCTGAGCACTCCCTTCTTTTCGGGGAGAGAGTCGAGGACCCGCAATGGCGA
>DAIUKN010000123.1:0-3513 GCA_036848195.1 Bacteroidota bacterium | reverse complement strand
CGGCGCCTGCGTGTGGCCGCCTTTCCTTACTGGCCGTTCGATGATGCAGGCCGGCTGGAGTATTGATTCCAGCGCGTCGCAGATGTCGGGAAGCCGGGCATCCATGCCGTATGAGAGGGTCTGGACTACCAGGATGTCGTTGAACCGGTCGACGACCAGACCGGGCAGGAAATCTCCCTCCCCGTGTACGAGCCGGTAGGTTGTCGAGCCCGGAAAGAGCGACTGTCGAAGGCGAAGAGCTTCTTCGATTCGCCGCCGAAAGAACGCAGTATTGATTTCCTCGATCTGTCGAGAGAGGAGACGGAGGATGATCAGGGAATTGGGGTTGAAGAGCCCGATGCCGAGGCTCTTGCCGCCGGCCGAAACCAGCTCCACGACATCTCCGATGGCGGGATTGCCGGCGGTGGCCTGCACTTCGTTGCTGAAGACCCACGGATGGCCTGTGAGGATGCGTCGATCCTCGTTCTTGCGAAGAATCAGGTGTTTTGCGAGTCGATGGTCATTCATATGGTATAAAGGTATCAAGTTCACGTCCGAATTGCAAGGAAGGCACCGCGCGGGTTCGTTGAATGTCGCCACTGATTTTCGTACCTTAGCACCATGAATGCGAATGTTCATCCACTCGCCTGCGTCATTTTCGATATGGACGGGACGCTGACGCAGACCAATGACCTGATTTTTGCGAGCTTCAATCACGTTGCGGAGAAGCACCTCGGGAGGCGATTTTCGCCCCCCGAGATCATCGCGCTCTTCGGTCCGCCGGAGGAGGGGGCTCTCCGCAAGGTTTTCGGCGATGAGAATCTCGAAGCGATCATGGAAGAGCTGTGCGCCTATTACGCCGCACACCACGCCTCGATGGCCAGCCTCCATCCCGGAATCGATGAGGTCCTGGCGCATCTGAAGGGTCGCGGCGTGAGGCTGGCGGTGTTCACCGGCAAGGGGAGGCGAACGGCCATGATTACGCTGAACGCGCTCCGGATCGCCGCCTATTTTGATATGGTCGTCTCCGGGAACGATGTGGTCAACCACAAGCCTCATCCGGAAGGGATTTTGAAAGTTCTTGAAGCATTCGGGCTCGAACCCGGGGAGGTTCTGATGGTCGGTGATTCGCTTACCGACATCAGGGCTTCGCGGGCTGCGGGGGTCCGGATTGCCTCGGTGCTGTGGGATTCGTACGAACCCGAGAGGGTTCGTCAGGCCAACGGGGAGTGTGTCTTCGACCGCGTCGAGGAGATGTTCGCGTGGTTTCGCGCCCATACTAACTAACCAGCGCCCTCCCATCCGTGAAGCAGGAGCAGAATCCCGTTATTCTTCAGGTCGTCCGGTTTGGATTGCCTTTGGTGGTCGCGGTGTTTTACTGCACCGCTGCTCTCAGTTTCCCCTATACTCCGGACAGCAGCTATCTGCCGCTCCAGTGGGCACGGGGCGGTGAAGGAATCGTCCTGCCGCTCCATGCAGGAGAAGGAGAGAGCCCGCTTTGGATGCTTCTCCTGATGGCCGGCGGAGTTTTCCGCCTTGACCCCCTCCTGACCGCGAAGGTTTTCAGCCTCGTCTTCTGCTGCTTTTCCCTCCTAGCACTCTATCTCGTTGCTGTGGAGGTAACCCGTGACCGTTTGCTGGCGCTCTGTTGCACTCTTGTGGCTGCCCTGGATCCTCTCCTCCTTCAGACGGGACCGTCGGGTGGCAGGCTGGGGCTTGGACTATCGTTGAGCCTGGCAACGTTGTTTTTTCTCCTGCGGGGTGAGGATGTGCCTGCGGCATTGTTCGCCGGGCTCTGTTCGCTCGTGTTCTGGCAGGCCTGTCTCTTGTTCGTCCTGATTCTCGTCGACATCGGAGTCAACGGACCCGGTCCGGGCAAGTCCCGCTGGCTTATCGGGGCTGTCACGATCGTCTACGGGGTTGTCGTTGCGCCGTGGATTCTCCTTGCGCTCGCGAACGGTCGAAGCCCGGTCCCCGTGCTTGTGCCGTTCGGAGAATTCCCGGCTGTGAACTGGTTGCGTGTCTTGCTCCTCCTCCTGTGTGCCGGTCTTATCGTTGCCGGGTTCTTCCTCAACCGCCGGAGCGGCGAAGCCGAAGAGCATCCAGGACGGTCCCGCGCAATCCTCTGGTCGTGGATTCTCTGGATGGCGGCCGCTGGCGTGGTGTGGGGGCAGGACTTCTGGTTTCTGGGGGGGCTGCTGATCGTTGTCGGCGCCTTCGACGGACTCCGGCGGATCGCTGCGGCGCGCCCGGCGGGAGAGCCGGCGTATGCTTTGGCATTTCTCCTGACCGGTGTTTTCCTGCTCGTCAATCAAGTCACGTTTGTCTCTTCGGTCAGGCCTGTCATGGAAAGAGCGGCGGACGAGGCGCAGGATCTGGAGTACGTGGCTTTCTGGGCAAAAGCCCATCTCCCTCCGGAGGCAAAGATCCAGTCTGAGAAAACCGGCCTGGTCGGATACATCACCGAGCGGAGTGTAGACCCGCTGCCCGACGGCGTCGGTCCGGATGCCGAATTTGTTGTCACAACACGGAGGTATCTCCCGGGGTACAATGAAGTCTACAGACCGCAGCTCACCGCCGTCGACAGTCTCGCCGATGCTGCTCGGGTTGCGCTCTTCCAACGACAGTGAAAGGAATCTTCGCGTGAACGATATTCGGGTGGGTGTTATCGGAGTGGGACACCTCGGGGCGCTGCATGCCAAGATGCTTTCTGATCTTCCGGGTGCCGGTCTTGCGGGCGTCTACGACGTCGATGCTGAAAAGGCCGGCCGGGTGGCGGCGGAGTTCAACACGACGGCGTACGGAAGCATCGATGCACTCCTTGCCGTAGTGGATGCCGTGACGGTGGCCACGACCACGAGCACACACTATGATGTGGCACGCGCAGTCATGGACAAAGGTAAGCATCTCTTTATCGAGAAGCCGATTACTCAAACGGTAGAGGAAGCCGAGGCTCTTTGCCGGCTGGCAGAGAAGAACGGCTTGCTCGTCCAGGTGGGCCATATCGAGCGGTTCAATCCCGCCATTCTTGCGCTGGAGCAGTATGAAATCCGGCCGCTCTTCGTCGAATCGCACAGGCTCGCACAGTTCAATCCCCGCGGGACGGACGTTGCGGTTGTTCTGGATCTGATGATCCACGATATCGATCTGATTCTCAGCTTCGTGCGGTCACCCGTCCGAGCCATTGATGCAAGCGGGGTGGCTGTTGTCTCGGACAGCGTGGACATTGCCAACGCGCGGATCCAGTTCGAAAATGGATGTGTTGCCAATGTTACCGCAAGCAGGATATCACAGCGTCGTATGAGGAAGATGCGTCTCTTTCAGCCCAACACGTACATCTCTATCGATTTTTCCGAGGGGGTCTCGGAGGTGTTCCGTCTCGTCGGGGAGAACGAGCCCGAAACCAAAGGAACGATGATGCTGGGCGAACTCGGGTCCGGTGCACGGAAGCGAAAGATTGTGTACGAACAACCTGAGGTGAAGGAAGTCAACGCCCTGAAACACGAGCTCGGGTTGTTCGTCCGGTCCGTGCGG
>DAIUKN010000122.1:0-7294 GCA_036848195.1 Bacteroidota bacterium | reverse complement strand
CTGCAACCCTGCTATCGGAGGTCTTGCTAAAGGACATCTCGTCAGGGAGATCGATGCACTGGGGGGTGAAATGGGGAAGATCGCCGATGCTACCGGTATTCACTATCGAATGCTAAACAGGTCAAAAGGGCCAGCCGTCTGGTCCCCAAGGTGCCAGAATGATCGGGAGTGGTATGCCAGGGAGGCGAGGAGCCGTGTCCTGGGCCAACCACATCTGGCGGTAATCCAGGGTACTCTGGCCGACCTCCATCTGGACCGGGGAAAGATAAGTGGCGTCACTCTGGGTGAAGGGGCGAAGATAGGATGCTCTTCCCTTCTCCTTTGTGGTGGTACATTCCTCAATGCAGTTATGCACACCGGAGAGGAATCATACTCTGGGGGGAGATTTGGCGAGCCTGCGTCGATCGGACTGACGGATTCCCTTCGTAGACTGGGATTCGAGACAGGCAGGCTCAAGACGGGAACCCCACCGCGCTTAAGCAGGGAATCTATCGATTTTCTCTCGACCGAGGAGCAGCAGCCGGATGAGAACCCGACCCCATTCTCATTCCAGACTGCCCGGATCCTCAACCGCCAGATCCCGATGTACTTGACATACACTTCCAGGGAGACGCACGATATCCTCAGAACCGGTTTCGACCGTTCCCCCATGTTCACGGGCAGGATCAAGGGAATTGGCCCGAGATACTGCCCCTCGATTGAGGACAAGATCAACAGATTTGCCGACCGGGAGAGGCATCAGATATTCCTCGAACCAGAAGGGTATGACTCCGACCTGGTGTATGTTAACGGGTTCTCGACGAGTCTCCCTGAAGATGTCCAGAGCAGAGCAATTGCTACCATTCCCGGACTCGAGCGTGCCCGGATGCTCAGGCCAGGATACGCTGTCGAGTACGATTACTTTCCGCCTCATCAGGTCAGGCCCACACTCGAGACCAGACTGATCGAAGGACTTTTCTTCGCCGGCCAGATCAATGGGACGAGCGGCTATGAGGAGGCTGCCGGACAGGGATTGATGGCCGGGATCAATGCCGCACTGAAGGTCCTTGGCCGCGAACCACTCATCCTACAGAGGAGCGAGGCCTATCTGGGGGTGATGATTGACGACTTGATCAACAAGGGGACTGAAGAGCCATACCGGATGTTTACATCGCGAGCCGAGTATCGGCTTCACCTCCGCCAGGATAACGCCGATTCCCGGCTGATGAGAAAAGGGAACTCACTTGGCCTGATCCCAGACACGGCCCTCAAAAGACTAGAGCTGAAGGAGCTCTTAGTGCGGAGGGCGAAGGAAGCCCTTCTTGCCCTGCGCACCACCCCTGATGAGATCAACGATATGCTCAAGAAGCTCGGCTCGGAACCAATCAGGGAGAACGAAACTCTTTCGCAGATCCTGAAGAGGCCGGAAGTCAGGCTTGAAGATCTTCTCAACTACAATCACCAGGTAGCGGATGAGAGGGTCCTGGCATTGAAGGGCGAACGGAGTGCGATGGAACAGACGGAGATTGAGGTTAAGTACGAAGGGTATCTTCGACGTCAGGATGAGCAGATTCGTGTCTTTGAGAAGAACGAGGGGGTGCGCATTCCACTGAATTTCGACTTCGGAAAGGTTCGATCACTAAGTTCCGAAGGGAAAGAGAAGCTTCAGAGGGCCCAACCGGAGTCACTTGGCCAGGCCTCCCGGATCAGCGGAGTGACACCGGCAGATATCTCAGTTCTGATGGTCTCATTGAGGCGTTAATGTTCCACGTGAAACAGTAACGGAAATGGCTCTTCTTCCCCCTTCGATCGAGGTTCTTTGCCGGAACAACGGCGTCCACCTGGATGATCTGAGCCGCGACAGGTTGGCCGAATATGTCGATCTGCTTCTCGCCTGGAACAAGAGGATCAACCTCGTCTCGAGAAAGGATGAAGAGAATATCTGGGAGAGCCATATTGTTCACTCCTTGTCGCCTCTCTTTGTGCTTGAGATTCCCGCAGGTATCAGGGTCTTGGATCTTGGTTCCGGTGGTGGTCTTCCCGGTATCCCGTTGGCGATTGTTCATGGCGGGCTCGAGGTGACGCTGCTCGATTCCATACGAAAGAAGGCAATGGCCGTTGAGGAAATAGTCCGGAGTCTGGGTCTCACAGGAGTCACTGTTGTGAACGGCAGGGCAGAGGAAGTATGCCAGCGGGTTTCTCTCAAGGGATCTTTTGAGGTCGTTATTGCGCGGGCAGTAGCTCCTCTTGTTGATCTGGTCCGTTGGTCTCGACCCTTTCTTGCAGTCCGGCCCCGGGTTGGCTTCGCCTCTGAGAAAGTCAGCAAAGGTGATAAAAATGTCATAGATCTTCCGTATCTTCTTGCACTCAAAGGGGGTGATCTTGAGCGGGAGATTCTGGACGCGAAGCTCAAGGCGGGTGTCCGGAAGATTTCCGAGCTTCGACTGGTTTTTCCCGGATCGGAGGCTCTCGGACTTGAGGATAAGAAAGCCGTGGTGGTCCAACGGTAACAACCATATATCCGTTATTGTATATGACATCACCGCCATCTTCCCTTTCTGATTCCCTGGCGAAGTTGCTGACCGAGCAACGAAACCCGCGTTCCATGCGGCTGGACCAGCTGGATATAGAAGGAATTCTCCGTCTGATCAATACGGAAGACAAGCTGGTTCCGCTGGCCGTGGAGCGGGAAATTCCGTACATCGTCCAGGCCGTCGAGCTGATCGTCGAATCGATGAAGAAAGGGGGACGACTTCTCTATTTCGGTGCGGGAACGAGCGGTCGTCTCGGTGTCGTGGACGCATCGGAGTGCCCCCCGACGTTCGGTACGGATCCCCGCCAGGTGTTGGGCATCATGGCGGGGGGCCAGGCGGCCATGTTTCGCTCGCAGGAAGGGGCTGAGGACAACGAAGCCCAGGCGAGAAAGGATGTCGACGCACAGGGCGTGACCGGCCTGGACACGGTTTGCGGCATTGCCGCCAGCAGGCGGACCCCGTACGTGGTGGCCGCAGTGGCGCGTGCACGGGAGTTGGGGGCCAGAACGATCTATGTGACGACCAACCCCCGGTCGGAGTTCAACCTCGTGGTGGATGTGGCCATCTGTCCCGAAGTTGGACCGGAAGTCCTGATGGGATCCACGCGGATGAAGTCGGGGACGGCCCAGAAGCTGGTCCTGAACATGCTGACGACAGCCGCCATGGTTAAGTTGGGGAAGGTGTATGAGAACATGATGGTGGACCTCCAGTTGACCAACAACAAGCTGGTCGAACGGTCGAAGAGGATTATCATGATGGCCACCGGTGTGGAGTACCCCGCTGCCGCGGAGTATCTCCAAAAGGCCGGCGGCCATGTCAAGACTGCGATCGTCATGATTGCAGCCGGCGTGTCCGCGGATGAGGCGCGGAGACGCATCTTGAAAGCGGACGGGTTTGTCCGTGCAGCGCTGGGCCCCCAATAGGTAGAAGAGTACGTGACGGTAGTATTCCCTTCCGGTGTCCCACTGGAGGGGTGGACTGTTTTTTCCTCGGCAGGAATGATCGATCTTATCAAGGAGATACTTGAAGGTAATCAGGCCTTCGACCGGCTGACATCGGTCTGTGCAGAGCACGGTCCGGGCGCAGTTGTGACCGTCTCGGGTCTTGCCGGCTCTCTCGCCGCGGTTGCGCTCTCCGGCCTCTACCGGCAGAGGCCCCGACAGATCCTTGTCGTGGCACGGGACCAGGAGTCCGCCGGGGAGGTGAAGGATGACATCGGACTCTGTCTGGGCGAGGAGTCTGTTCATGCCTTTGGTGGCGACGAACAGGAATCCATGCGGACGCTCCGCTCGCTCTCACATGGAGACGATGCGGTAGTGGTAACATCGCCGGCGGGGCTGCTCGCGGCGTTGCCTGCGCCGGCGGCGGTGGACGCAAAAGCGATCACGGTTGAAGCTGGTGGCACGCATGCCTTCTCGGCCATCCAAGAGGCATTGGAGCGGTTCGGATTTGAGCGGAAGGAATTCGTCGAGGCGAGCGGCGACTTTGCGGTGCGTGGCGGCATCCTTGACGTCTACCCCTTTGTCGGTGAGAACCCCGTCCGTCTCGAGTTCTCTGGTGAGACCGTAGAATCGATCCGGGAATTCGATCCGCTTTCTCAGCGGTCCATCCGCGATCTCTCGATAGCTGTTATTGTTCCAAATCTCCTCTCCGGTTCGGAAGTCGCGGGGGGGGAAATTCCCGACGAGAGCAGCTCCCTCCTGGATTTCCTCTCCGCGGGAGCACTGGTGTTCCTTGATGAACCGGGAATTCTTCGGAGTTCATTTGAAGAAGCGGCCGGCAAGATTGCGGGTACATCGAGACAGTTCTCCGACATAGAAGGGCTTCTGGAGCTCTTTCCTGTCGTCCATCTCCGTTCCGCCAGCAGGCCGGATGCGACGCTCGACTTCGCCGCCAGCCCCCAACCGTCGTTCAACAGCAGCGTGAAGCTCCTCTATCGGTCGCTGGTGGAGCTGCAGCAGAAAGCGATCCGGCTGATCGTGGCATGCGACAGTCCGTCGGAGCTCGCGCGACTGAAGGATCTCCTGGCATCGGCCGACGGCCAGCCTCAGGACGACGGCATCGAGGCTACAGAGCCGCCGCCCTCCCTCGATCTTGCCCGGATGGTTTTTGCGCAACATGCCCTTCATCAGGGGTTTGTCTTTCCGGGGTCGGGCCTCGCATACTATACGGAACACCAGATATTCAGTCGGCTCAAACGTCGCGGTCGCCGCCGGCCCGCCCGGTTCAAGGGATTCACCGAGAACGAACTGCAGCAGCTGCGCAAGGGGGACTTCGTTGTGCACCAGGATTTCGGCATCGGGAGGTATGCCGGGCTTAGTAGGATCCGGGTAAAGCAGGTGGAGCAGGAGGTCGTGAAGGTGGAGTACGCGGAGAAGGATACGCTCTACGTCAACCTGAACTACGTGAACCGGCTCCAGAAGTACTCGTCCAAGGAAGGCCACGTTCCGAAGCTGACCCGGCTCGGGAGTTCAGAGTGGGACCGGCTCAAGGCGCGTGCGAAGAAACGCGTGAAAGATATCGCGCGTGACCTGATCCGGCTCTATGCCATGCGCAAAAAGAGCGAAGGTCATTCGTTCCCGGCCGATACGCCCTGGCAGAAGGAGCTGGAGGCCTCGTTCATGTATGAGGACACCTACGATCAGGCGAAGGCGACAATCGACGTGAAGCGCGACATGGAAGCTCCCCACCCGATGGACCGACTGGTCTGCGGCGACGTCGGTTTCGGAAAGACCGAGGTGGCCGTCCGTGCGGCGTTCAAGGCTGTCGTTGGCGGAAAGCAGGCGGCCGTGCTCGTGCCCACCACGATTCTGGCGATGCAACACTTCAACACGTTCGTGGACCGGACATCGCGGTACGGCGTCGGCGTCCAGGTGATCTCGCGATTCAAGGCGAAGAAAGAACAGGCCGAAATCCTGGCGATGCTTCAGGCGGGAAGTGTGGACATCGTCATCGGAACACACCGGCTTCTTTCCAAGGATGTCCGGTTTAAGGACCTCGGACTGTTGATCATCGACGAAGAGCATCGCTTCGGCGTCACGGCCAAAGAGAAGCTGCGGCAGCTCAGGACCGAGGTGGACACGCTTGCGTTGACCGCGACGCCTATACCGCGCACGCTTCACTTTTCGCTGATGGGGGCACGAGACCTCTCCATTATCGCGACGCCACCGCGCAATCGCCTCCCGGTGATCACGGAAATCACACAGTGGAACGACGACCTGATACGGGAGTCGGTCCACCGTGAACTGCACCGGGGCGGCCAGGTCTATGTGGTTCATGACCGGATCCAGAACATCGAGGAGATTACACACCGGCTCCGGGAGAATCTCCCCGGGGTCCGCATCACCTTTGCGCACGGACAGATGCACGCGCATGAACTCGAAGAGGTGATGATGGCCTTCCTTGAGAAGAGAATCGACGTGCTTGTCTCCACGAAGATCATCGAGTCGGGCCTCGACATTCCCAATGTCAACACCATTCTGATCAACCGTGCCGACCGCTTCGGGATGGCTGAACTCTACCAGCTGCGTGGGAGGGTGGGGAGGTCGAACGTTCAGGCGTACGCATACCTTCTGACGCCGCCGTTCTCGGTACTGCCGACGGTTACCGTCCGGCGTCTCCAGGCGCTGCAGGAATTTAATGAGCTCGGATCGGGATTCAACCTGGCGATGCGTGACCTGGAGATACGCGGAGCCGGGAATCTTCTTGGGAGCGAGCAGAGCGGTTTCATCGAGTCGATGGGGTTCGAAACATATACGCGCATTCTGGAAGATGCTGTTCGCGAGCTGAAGGACGAGGAGTTCCGTGACGTCTTCGCCGGCATCGAAACCGGGAAAGAGCCCATGCGCGATACCGTGGTCGAACCGGAGTTTGATGCCCTGATTCCCGAAAGCTACGTGCCGGGTGAAACGGAACGCCTGGCAATCTACCGGAAGCTCTATGCCCTGACCACAGCCTCTCAGCTGCAGGAGGTCGCCGATGAGTTGCGGGACCGGTTCGGGAAATTTCCGGAAGAGGTGGATAATCTTCTCGGTGTTGTCCAGCTCCGTCTCCAGGCGGCAAAGCTCGGATTCCGCAAAGTAAATATTTCGGAATCCGCCATGGAGGTCGAGTTTCCTCCGGAGACCGAAGTTCGTTTCTACGAGGGAGAGTCATTCCAGCAGATGATGAAGGTAATCTCCGGCTTGAAAGGGAGGGGGGCGTTCCTGAAGCAGCACGGGAGTACGCTCAAGCTTCACGCCCAGTTTAGGAAGGTGGAGGGGGGCGACGGACCACTCACGATGGGTCTGGATCTCCTTCGTCGGCTCCTCCCGATAACGTGATTTTTGGCGACTTTTTTCCAGTCGGTCTCATTTCACCCCGTTTACCCACCCTCAAAACCGGCCCAATTATCGAAGTATCTACTTGACTTTCAACCCAAAAGCCCTATCTTAAGAAAACGCGGTGGGTAAAAGTGGGTGGCGGGTGGGTAGAATTTTGCTCAGATAGGGCACAATGTCTTCCTTCAAGGGATCATACGAATACTCAGTCGACAGCAAGGGTCGGATCAACATCCCGGCCAGACTTCGCAAGTACGTCTCCGCGGAGGCAAACGACACCTTTATCGTGACACGTGGGTACGAGCAGTGTCTTTTCGTCTACCCTCTTGATGAATGGAACAAGCTGGAGCATTCCATCCGCGAGCTTTCCGCCACGAATCCGAAGCACCGGTTCTTCATGCGAGCCCTGCTCGAGCGTGCGACTGAGTCACAGCTCGACGGGCAGTCCCGCGTTACCATCCC
>DAIUKN010000121.1:248-7296 GCA_036848195.1 Bacteroidota bacterium | reverse complement strand
GGCAGCGGGACGACGGCGCTGCGATGCGCATCACTCCTGTCGGCATTGTTACAGCCGGTGACCCGTCAGAAGCCGCACGGCTGGCAGAGGTTGAGTCCCGCATCAGCCATTACCGTGATGGCATCTGGGGTGCGCAAGCCGTTGCCGTCGGAGTTTCGGTGGCGATGGGCGGTGGAACGGTCGAGGAGGTCTTTCGGGCAGCTCTCGAAGTGACACCGGCGGACTCCTGGTCCAGAGCGGCACTGGTCCGCACCGACGAAATTATCAAGAAATGCGGCACGCTGGAGGAGGCGTGGATGCCGCTTCACCACGCACTCTGGTCGGAGTACAAAGCCGCCGCTCCGGAAGCGGTCTCAGAGGCATACGCGGTTTTCAGATTGGTGAATGGCGACTTCCGGCGCGGCATCATCTTTGCGGGCAATTGGGGGAGAGACGCGGACACGATCGCGGCGATCGTCGGGGCACTCTGCGGCGCAATGCACGGCAGGTCGGCAATCCCCCCGGAATGGATCGACAAGGTGAAGATTTCAGCGGGTGCCTGCCTCCCGTTCACAAAAGGCCTGGATATTTTCAAAGTCGCCGAACGACTCGCGCGACTGATCTGATGCTCGTCGACTGAGGTGACGGATGACGCAATTGACCAAAGAGTATTCCGCGGGCCGGATAGACGCTGCCACCCGATCGGACTGCTTTGTCGCGGTGCGGGTGCGGGCACTTGGCGGGATCACCGTAGAACTGAAAAGCAAGGTGATCTCCCTCTACGGGGATTCTATTCGAAGTCTCGTTCATGACGTCTGCTCCGCCGTCGGGCTTCGCCATGCTGCCTTCCGGATTGTCGATCAGGGGGCCCTCCCCTATGTTCTTGCTGCACGAATAGAGGCCGCGATACGGCGCGCCCTTCCGGAAACCGGCGGCCGATTCATCACAGAGACCTTGCCGCGGAAGAAGTCAACTCCGGTGAAGGCCCGCCCCCGGCGAACCCGGCTCTATCTCCCCGGGGACGAGCCAAAATTCTTTACCAATGCGGGATTGCACAAGCCGGACTCGGTGATTCTCGACCTGGAGGATAGTGTTGCCCCCCCGGAGAAAGACTCCGCACGCATCCTGGTTCGCAACGCGCTCCGGAGCGCCGACTTCTACGGGGCGGAGCGTGGGGTCCGGATCAACCAGGGACGGCTGGGATCCGAGGATCTACGTGCGGTCATGCCTCAAAGCCCCGATGTCATCCTGATACCCAAGTGCGAGGATCCCGATACCGTCACTGCCTTCGAGAGTGAAGTGCGTCAACTCGAAAGGCAGCATAATCTGGGATCGGGGACACTGCTCCTACCGATCATCGAAAGTGCCCTGGGGGTTGTGAACGCCTATGCGATTGCCTCCGCATCTTCCCGCGTCTGCGCCCTGGCGATAGGTCTGGAAGACTACACCGCCGACATCGGAGTGGAAAGAACAGTCGAAGGGAAAGAGAGCCTTTTCGCGCGGATGGCGATTGTCAATGCGGCAAAAGCAGCCGGGGTACAAGCGCTCGATAGTGTCTATTCCGATGTCGACGATCTTGATGGGCTTCGCCAGAACACGGTCGAGGCGAAATCTCTTGGATTCGACGGAAAAGGCTGCATTCATCCCCGCCAGATTGGCGTCATCCATGCAGCGTTCGCCCCCACAGCCCAGGAGATCGAGAAGGCGAAAGGGATCGTTCTCGCGGCTGCTGAAGCCCGGAAGAGCGGCTTGGGCGTCGTTGCACTCGGGTCCAAGATGATTGACGCCCCGGTGGTAATCCGTGCGGAACGGATTCTCAGGCTCGCCGGACAGGCCGAGAATGAGGATGGTGCACAATGAAGTCGAATTCCTTCGTGAAGAATGCCGCCGGGCGGCCGGTTCCCCGAAAGGTAAACGGGGTTGCACAGACCCCATTCGCAACTGTCAATGGCATTCGGCCGAAAGGCCGCAAAGCCAGCCCACCCATCCGGAGTTGCTCGGAATTCCCGGTGGATGGCAATAAGATCGCAAAGAACCTGAAAGAAGCTCTGCGCCGGGCTGGACTCAGGAATGGGATGACGATTTCGACCCATCATCATCTTCGCAATGGAGATGCGCTGACCGCTATGCTGTTCGATGTCGTGGCCGGAATGGGAGTGAAAAATATCAGGTGGTTTCCCAGCGCGTCGTTCCCATGTCATGAGAACCTCATTCCGTACCTGAAGTCGGGGGTCATTCACCATATCGAAGGGAGCATGAACGGCGCTCTCGGCCAGTTTGCCTCCGGGGGAAACATGAAGGGGATCGGCGTGCTCCGCTCGCACGGAACGCGGTACCAGGCGGTTCAGGACGGTGAAGTGCACATCGACATTGCCGTCATCGCCGCCCCCGCGGCGGATTCTTTCGGCAATGCAAATGGTGTCAATGGCCCCTCCGCATGCGGTCCTCTCGGTTTTGCCCTCGCGGATTCCGAGTATGCCGACAGGGTGATCGTCGTTACCGACAATCTCGTCCCCTTCCCATGTGTGCCCTGGTCGATCCAGGGAAACAACGTGGACCTGGTGGTTGAGGTCCCGGCGCTGGGCAATCCGGAGCTTATCGTTTCGGGGACCACCGTCGTTACCAGGAGCCCGGACAGACAACTGATCGCCGACATTGTCGCCCGTTTTGCCGAAGCGGCGGGAATCATGAAAGAGGGGTTCTCGTTCCAGGCGGGGGCCGGAGGCACCAGCCTGGCGTTTGCGCTGAAACTGCGGGAGCGGATGAAGGCTCGCGGGATCAAAGCGCGCTTCGTTCGAGGAGGGAGCTCCCAGTATTTGGTGCAGCTACTGGAGGAGGGATTGACAGACTATATCCTCGACGGCCAGGCATTCGATCAAGCCGGCGTCCGGTCGTTGAGGGAAAACCCCCGCCATGTTGCGACGTCTCCGTTCACATCATACAACTATCACGGGAAAGGAAACTTCGCGTCGATGGTGGATCTGGCGGTTCTGGGGGCGACGGAGGTAGATCTGGATTTCAATGCCAACGTTGTGACCCATTCCGACGGCTCACTGCTGCACGGGATCGGTGGGTGGCAGGACTGTCTCTTCTCGAAGTGCACTGTTCTGGCCGTCCCCTCCTTTCGCGACCGGATTCCGGTGATTGTGGACCGGGTAACGACGCTCTGTGGCCCCGGGGAGCTGATTGACGTCGTGGTCACCGAACGGGGGATCGCGGTGAACCCGCGCAGAAAGGATCTCCTGCAGGCGGCAGGCAACTCGAAGCTCCCGATCCGGGACCTGAAAGATATTCAGCGAGAGGTCTATTCTCTCTGCGGCGGAAAACCGGCAGCCGCAAGCGTTGACATCCGGCGGCCCGTCGCGGTTGTGAAGTGGGTGGACGGAACGGTGTTGGACACGGTATTCCGGGTAAAGCCCTAAGTCGCTCCGACTGCCCCCCTCACACAAGAAAGCTGAGGCCTATGGCAAACAGCAAGAGTCCACCCTTCGTTTCAGGATTCAGGCTGAAAAGATAATTCATGCTGAGATCTGCGGCCATCTTCTTCGCGAAGAAGAACTTCGCCCCGCCGTTTCCTCCCACCCACCCGCGGTCTTTCCCGTTACTGAAATCCCGCTTGTAATAGGAAGCTCCGACATACGGGACCGTGATGGCATCCTTCAAGAGCAGAGAATAAACAACAAACGCCGTCGTTCCGACTGTCGCTTTCGTTTCAGTCTGCGTAACCACGTTGCCCGTCCCTGACTGAGGGATGGTGGTCGTGCTTGTCGCGATTGTCAATGTGGGTCCAACACCAACCTGGAGGTTTCTCGTGACGTATGGGGCGAATTTTCCCGTAATCGTTCCGACATTGCTGGAGACGTCAGCCCCAACCGTAGCGGAAAATGTCCCCTGGAGCTGAAGCTCAATGTCCCCCTTTTCCTGCTGCCCGTAGGCAGAGATTACAAGACCCACCGTGAGAACCAACACCAGCAACCTCGTTGTCGTCGACATTCGCACCTCCCGGTTGTTCGTTTCAGTGATGGCGTTGAATGTACGCCGTTCAGGGGAAACACGCAACCTGCCCATCTGCGGGCTACCACGGAGACCCCTCGGCTGAGAAAATCATTCGCCTGACGATTGTTTTTCGAAGGGGGGTGCAATAGTGTGGCCTCTCCGGGCTTTGGGTGCAGGTGGGGGACCTTTGTCCGGCGAGGTGATACCAGCGTCTTTTCCCATACAATTGATGATGAACTTTTCAACAGTCAGGCTTGAGCGCCAGGGACCACTTCTTATCAGGTTCACTTGATTCTGAGATTGATTCTGTCCAACTTCCATTCGGAAATCCCTCAGTTCCTATTCCAGCTGAACCACCAACCGTTCCTCGACAACCCTCCCTCGTTGATACTCCACCGGTAGAACGAAGCTCGTCTCCCCGGTGGTGCTCTTGCTTCCGGCGAGGGACATTTCATCCGTCGGACCTGAAGCTAGTCTCCGGTTTTCAGCCGGATGCTACCTGGAGGAAGAGCCATGGTTCCCGAGACTGTCATGCCGATCATCGAGAAATACCGAAGTCACCGCGGTGGACTCATCTCCATCCTCGAGGAGATCCAGGGGAAGTGCGGGTACCTCCCGGAGGACGCTCTTCGGGTGGTGGCTCAGGAGACCGGTCGTGCGCTTATCGATATCTACGGCGTTGCAACATTCTATAAGGCATTCCGCTTGCAACCGCGCGGGAGGCATCTTGCATCCGTCTGTCTCGGAACAGCGTGCCATGTCCGCGGAGCACCTGCGGTTTCCGAAGAGTTTGAGAAGCAGCTCAACCTTGAGTCGGGCGGAGGGACCACCGCGGACAAGGAGTTCACGCTGGAGACGGTGCGCTGCCTCGGCGCCTGTGCCCTTGGACCTATTGTGGTCGCGGACGGGCATTACTTTGCCAACACATCGACGGCAAAGGTCAGCGGGATCATTTCGAAAACTCGCGCAGGACTCGATGTTTCCGAGGCCAGGGATGACAAGCGAGTGTTCCCGCTGGAAGTATCCTGTCCGCACTGCAATCACAGCCTCATGGACGAATCCCGACTGGTCGACGGAGTTCCCTCGATCCGATTGACGGTCTCCTACAAACACGAGCACGGCTGGTTGTTGCTCTCATCCCTCTACGGCAGCTACACGATCGAGCCGGGAAACGAGATCCCGTTTGGCACCGTCGTCAATTTCTTCTGTCCCCACTGCCACGCAGAGTTGATCGGCGCATGGAACTGTGCGGTCTGCGACGCCCCGATGGTCCCCATGATCGTGCGGGCTGGAGGGATCGTGCAGATCTGCTCGAGGCGCGGATGTAAGAGTCATATGCTGGATCTCGAAGGGGTTAACCTGTAGCGTGAAAAAGAAACCCATTGCACCGTACTTTCTCGGGGGGGGGTCCGCCCGTGGTAGTGCACTGATGCCATCCCTCGCTCATATCCAGAGAGAAGAGGAGAGACAGTATGATGACCGAACATTTAACGTCGATTAGCGATTTCCGTGCGCTGAACGGACGGATTGCTGCGGATACGGACAATCGCGTTCCGACGATCGTCATACCCGCAGGAACATGCGGACAGGCCAGCGGCGCCAATGATCTGATCCGGGTAGCGAAGCGGGAACTGCTGATCCGAAGGCTGGCGGAAAAGGTCCGGCTTCGCGTCACAGGATGCCACGGATTCTGCCAGATGGAGCCCTCGGTTCTGATCGAGCCGCACGGGACCTTCTACCCCAAATTGCAGATGGAGGACGTTCCCCGGCTCATCCAGGCGGTTATGAACGGCGAGGTCGTGCGCGATCTTCTCTACAGGGATCCTTCCTCCGGGGATCTCATCGAGAAACAATCGGATATCCCGTTCTTCAAGGGACAGATGCGCACGATTATTTCAAGAAATGAGAAGATTGATCCGATACGGATCTACAACTATATCGGGGCAGATGGTTATGCGGGGCTTGCCACTGTTCTGGAGTGGGCCGACCCGCTCCGGGTGATTGAGGAAGTGAAAGCCTCCGGGCTCCGTGGGCGAGGGGGGGCCGGGTTTCCCACCGGGCGAAAATGGGAGCTGCTTGCCCGGCAGAACGGGAGGCGCGAAAAAATCCTGGTCTGCAACGCCGACGAGGGGGATCCCGGCGCCTACATGGACCGAAGCGTTCTGGAAGGTAACCCCCACTCAATCATCGAGGGGATGCTCATAGGCGGATTCGCCACGGGTGCCTCGGAGGGGGTGATCTATGTCCGTCATGAGTACCCGCTCGCGATTAAGCACTTGACGATCGCCCTTCGCCAGGCGCGTGAACTCGGTCTTGTGGGAGAATCGATCCTGGGGACGGGATTCTCATTTGCTATCAACATTGTGAAGGGTGCGGGGGCATTCGTCTGCGGCGAGGAGACAGCTCTTATCCGATCCGTCGAAGGGAAGATGGGGGAACCCCGTCAAAGGCCGCCGTACCCTGTTCAGCGTGGGATCGACGGAGATCCGACTGCCATCAACAATGTAGAGACCTGGGCGAATATTCCTTTCATCATCAATGAAGGGGCGAAGAAGTTTACTCTCGTAGGGACTTCGGGTAATTCGGGAACCAAGATATTCAGCCTGGTGGGGAAGGTAAAAAATACCGGCCTTGTCGAGGTCCCCATGGGTGACACGATCAGCCATATCGTGAACGACATCGGGGGCGGATCTCCCGGCAGCGCAAAGATCAAAGCTGTCCAGACGGGCGGCCCTTCAGGCGGCTGCATTCCCACAAGGATGTTCGGCCTGCCCATCGATTACGACAGCCTGGTCTCGGCCGGCTCGATCATGGGGTCTGGCGGCATGATCGTCATGGATGACAACACCTGCATGGTGGATGTTGCGAAGTATTTCATGGATTTCCTCAAAGACGAATCCTGCGGGAAATGCCTGACATGCCGAAAGGGGACGCAACGGATGTCCGAGATTCTTGAGGACATCACCTCCGGAAGAGGCACTCCCGATCACCTGGCCCTGCTGGAGGAGCTGGCCCTGGTCGTGAAGGACACGTCAATGTGCGGCCTGGGGCAGTCGGCACCGAATCCTGTACT
>DAIUKN010000121.1:0-238 GCA_036848195.1 Bacteroidota bacterium | reverse complement strand
GAGCACTCTCCGGTATTTCCGTGGTGAGTTTGAGCGGCACATCTACCAGAAACGGTGCGATGCCTTCGTTTGCCGGGACCTGGTTGGCGCGCCATGTCAAACGGCATGTCCGATCGGCACGGAAGCGTGGCGTTATATCGCCCACATCGGACGGGGCGAATTTGGGGAGGCCTATAGAGTCATCCGTGAGGCGAACCCTTTCCCGTCGGTCTGTGCACGTGTCTGCAACCATCCCTGT
>DAIUKN010000120.1:0-7301 GCA_036848195.1 Bacteroidota bacterium | reverse complement strand
TACTGCTTTCCATCTTCCACTCTGTGGTACGGCGAATAGGCATACAAGGCGCGGAATTGTTCGGGATCCTTCACTGAACCGAATTCCGTGACATTGAATGCGCCGTTGGGGAAGAGCTCTACACGAAGCATGTCGTAGATCCCCACATGACTCACGACCGCACGGAAGAGGTCGGGATGCTGTGTCAGAACAGCGCCCATCAGGAGTCCGCCGTTGCTTCCTCCTTCGATGGCCAGTTTCTCGGGAGATGTGTATTTCCTT
This sequence comes from Bacteroidota bacterium, assembly GCA_036848195.1. Lineage (GTDB taxonomy): Bacteria > Bacteroidota > Ignavibacteria > UBA10030 > UBA6906 > DAIUKN01. The sequence continues at coordinate 7,040 of DAIUKN010000120.1, read as the reverse complement.
TCGATAAGATGGCGCGCGCAAGAGGTGAAATCATCGAAGACATTCTGTTTCTTCGTCAGTCGGCCGGCTTTGTGCCACGCTTCCCCGAATTCGCCTCCTCCTCGGAGGTTGGCGATACAGTAGACTCCTCCATGGTCCAGCCACAGACGCCTGGCGGAGGAGAAATGGGGTGTCATATTAATGCCATAGCCCCCGTAGCCATAGAGAATGGTAGGGTTCTTTCCGTTCAGAACCGTCCCCTTTTTCCGGATGATGTTGATTGGCACTTTCGTTCCATCCTTGGACAAGGCGACCTCCCTCACCGCCTCGCAGTCGTCAAAATTGACACTTGACGAAGTGAAAAGTCCGGTTCTGCGGGCGGCACCCTTGGCAGGGTCATAATGGTAGAAAGTAGACGAGACGAGGTACGATTCCTGGCTGTAGAGCACCTCGTCTGCTCCAAGGTCCACAAGGTCCCCTACCGAGGCAACGGCTGGAGAGGGGATGGTCCCCTTTGATGTCCCTTGCAGGTCGAACAGGCGGATCTGTGAAGGGCCGCCGATCATATCGTTGACGTAGACGAACTTCCTCGTCGGGAGAAAGCTTTCAATTGCTGCATCGCTCTCGGGTACAATCACCCGTGCAGACGAGAGCCCGGGTTCAACAAGAGGCATCGCCAGGATTTTCCCCTTCGGTGCATCCTTGTGAGAGAGGAGATACAGCCTGCCGTCTTTCCCGAATGAAGCCAGGGTCACCTCGTCCGAGAATTGCGTGATTGGGATCCATTTCCCGGAAGGAATCAGGAGATAATGCGCGAACTCGCCCCCATCCCCGTTTGCGACTGTGGCAAGGAGATATGAGCCGTCATCCGATGTGCTCAGCCGGATTTCTGCAATGCGCGGGAATTCTTTCCCAATGGCGTACGTGTCTTCCGACGGTTGGGCCCCGAGTTTGTGGTAGTAGACCTGCTGGTAGAAATTGAGATCCTCCTTCGGTCGTTCCTTCCCCTGCGGGTACCGAGTGTAGTAGAACCCGGAGGCATCCTTGTTCCATGCGACGCTTCCTCCTCCAGTGGGAAACTGGACGCGAGGAACGACATCGGCGAGCTGTCGGCCGGTCTCAACGTCGAAAACATAGACCGATCCGTCTTCGCTGCCGTTCTTCGACATGCAGACGGCAAGCAGTCGTCCATCTCGTGATGGGACGAAGAAGTCGATGGCGGTCTTCCCTTGAGCGTCGATCTGGTTTGGATCGACCAAAATCTTCTCCGCCGCTGGTTCGTCAGGAGAAGCGATCGTAACAATGAACGGCTGATCCTTCGGTGGCTGCTGCTTCAAGGCAAAGAGTTTCGACCGGCGGACCAGGCTGAAGTAGCTGCTCGAATTCTCACCGATAATCGCCTTGAGCCGTTCGTAGAGGCGGGAGCGGGCGGGGATCCTGTCGAGCACGGATCGCGTGAGTTGGTTCTGAGCATCATTCCACGCACGGACCTTCGGATCGCCAAGGTCGTCGAGCCATCGATAGTCGTCGACCAGTTTGACGCCATAGTATTCGTCGGTCAGCGGTCGCTTCTCCGTGGGAGGATACGACGGCCTCCCAGGGGAGCAACCGGAGAAGAGTGTGGCGGTGGTGAGGATGACAGAAGCGACGCCAGTAACGATAAGGACGAAACGGATGGGGCGGATCACGCTCATGGCTACAGCCTCCTGAGATTGGGTGACCGTGGGATTCCGAAATAAGATAAATGAGGGGGAGATTATCAATGTAGATGATACACCTCTTCCCATAGTTGCGATGTTCGTTATCATAATGAGAAGATCCTCCGCGTTAGGGATCCGGAATATGACGAATCTCCTCACAGATCGGACTATCCGCCCTGGCACTATACTTGCAGCTTCTGCAGAGCGGTGGAGGTTTTTGGGAAAACCATCCCACAGTATCGGCACGAGAATGAATGCGAATCGATCATCGATTATTTTTCTTCTTCTTATAGTTCTCTTTACCGGGGCGAGGGCTCAGGGTTTCCTCCGGGTTTCCGGGACGAAAATCGTCAAGGGGAGCGGCGAGGAAATCATCCTTCGGGGGATCGGACTGGGAGGGTGGCTTGTGCCGGAGGGGTACATGCTTCAGACCTCGGACTTTGCGAATTCTCCAACGGAGATCCGGACCAAGATTGCCGCACTGATCGGCGATCCTAACACGGATGAGTTTTTTCGGCAGTACAGGAAGAACTATGTCAACCGCAGAGATATCGACCGCATTGCCCAGTGGGGATTCAATTCTATCCGGCTCCCGATGCACTATGCGCTGTTCACTCCTAAGGAGCAGCCCGGCGTATACCTCGAGGAAGGGTTCGCGATCGTCGACAGTCTCTTGAGCTGGTGTGAGGCAAATCGACTGTACCTGATCCTGGACCTCCATTGCGCCCCCGGCGGACAGAACAGCGGCAACATCAGTGACTATACTCCCGGTCTGCCTTCCCTCTGGGAGAGCCAACAGAACCAGACTCGCACAATCGATCTCTGGAAAAAGCTCGCCGAACGCTACGCGACAAAGGAATGGATCGGCGGGTACGATCTCCTGAACGAAACGAACTGGGATCTCGGGGCGGCGAATCTTCCATTGCGAGAGCTCTCCATCAGCGTGACCAGCGCCATCCGTCTGGTCGACCGTAATCACATCGTCTTTATAGAAGGGAACCGCTACGCCACCGACTTTAATGGTCTTGCGCCGCCGTGGGATTCCAACATGGTCTATAGTTTCCACAAATACTGGAACACGAACGACCTGGGATCGATCAATGGATATCTCAACCTGCGGGGCAGCACGAACAGACCTCTGTGGCTGGGGGAGTCCGGCGAGAACTCCAATCAATGGTTCGCAGACTGCATCGCCCTGATGGAGAGCAACGGAATTGGATGGTCATGGTGGCCACATAAGAAGATTGAATCTGTGGCCGGACCTCTTTCGGCGTCGAAGACCCAGGAATATGACAATCTTCTAAAATACTGGAAAGGTCAGGCGGCACAGCCGACCGTGACGTACGCCGTACATGCTTTGAATGCGCAGGCGATGAATTTGGCTATTGATCGGTGCGAGTATCATCCGGACGTCATCGATGCTCTTTTCCGGCAACCGTTTACCGATGCGCGGGTTCCCTTTGCTGCAAACACCATTCCCGGCATCATCTATGCTGTAAACTATGACTTTGGAAAGAATTATGGTGCGTACAGGGACCTAGACTTCCAGAACACGGGCAACGGTAGCTGGAATTCAGGATGGCAATACAGAAATGATGGCGTGGACATCGAGAGGTGTTCAGACGCTATCACGAACGGCTATAATGTAGGCTGGATCGGTTCGGGAGAATACCTTGTCTTCACCGTGTACGTGCAACAGGCCGGGACGTATGCCATCTCCCTGCGTGCAGCCGCGAACGCATCAGGCGGACAGGTGCTTCTGCGGTGGAACAACCAGCCGCTTACCGGATTTATTCCGATCCCGGTCACCGGAGGATGGCAGAATTGGCAGGTGCTGAATCTTGGAGAATATCAGCTTCCGGCGGGGACGCATGCACTCACACTGAATTTCTACGTCGGGGGATTCAACGTCAACTGCGTCCAATTTGACAACGTGAGCACGGGAATCGCGGAAGACGGCCGTGTTCCTGTTGCCTATGATCTGGCCCAGAACTACCCCAATCCGTTCAATCCGAGCACGGTCATTCGATATGCGTTGCCGGCAACGTCGCGGGTTACCCTTGCAGTGTATGACCTCTTGGGACGCATGGTGCAACGGCTGGTTGATGAAGAAAAGGGAGTGGGGAATCATCAGGCGACATTTCACAGTGAGGGACTTTCGAGCGGGGTCTACTTTTACCGCCTATCCGTCTCGCCTCTGGCGGGACGAGACCTCGTCACGCAGGGGCATGACGGGCAGGCCCGACCTGTCAATGGGCCGTGGGGGGAATTTGTTCAGACGAGGCGACTGATGATTCTCAAATGAGCGGAAGAACAGTCACTTAAGTGACTGTCACATACTATGGTACAACAATAGAGTGATCCCTTTAGTTGACATAACACCCCAATCCGGCACTCGAGCAGCAGGATCCTCCCCCGCTGTTGCCCCATTTCCCTCTATCGCCTATATTGCAGAGGCCTTCCAGTTAGAGGACTTCCCATGACCTCCCGAGAACGAGTGTTAGCCGCCCTGAATCACCATGAGCCCGATCGCATTCCCATAGACCTCTCCGGTCACCGATCATCCGGGATTGCCGCCATTGCGTACGCCAGGCTGCGCAGACACCTCGGACTCCCGGAGAAGCCGATACGGGTCTACGACCCGATCCAACAACTGGCTATCGTTGACAATGATCTGCTCGAGCGTTTTTCGGTGGATACTATTGAACTCGGCAGGGCATTTGCCCTTGAGGATAAGTATTGGACCGATTGGGTCCTTCCGGATGGCACGCCCTGTCAGATGCCGGTGTGGGTCAAGCCGGAGCGGGAAGGCAACCGGTGGGTTATTCGCTCCGGGAACGGTCGTGTCATTGCCCAGATGCCGGATGGAGCACTCTATTTCGAACAAACGTACTATCCGTTCGCCGATGAAGCGCCGGATCACCGCCGGATTGCCGAGGCTCTCGATGAGGCCATGTGGACGGGGATCGCATCACCGCCCGGTCCCATCGCATCAGGCCCTGAAGGTGTCAAGACCCTCGCGGAGGGGGCAAGGCGCTTGCGTGAAGAATCGGATCGCGCGATCATCGGGTTGTTTGGAGGGAACCTCCTCGAAACTGGCCAGTTTCTTTACCGGAACGACAACTTCTTCATTCTCATGGCTGCTGATCCGGATGCGACTCAAGAGTTCCTGGAGAATCTGGTCGCCCTGCACCTCAAGAACCTGGAGAGATTCCTCAAAGCAGTTGGACCATATATTGATGTTGTCCTTTTCGGCGATGACCTAGGCATGCAGACCGGGCCCCAAATATCTCCAAAGATGTACCGCGAATTCTTCAAGCCCTATCACGCCATGATGTGGAAAAGAGCAAAAGAGCTTGCAGACGTCAAGGTCATGCTCCATTGCTGTGGCGGAGTCCGGGAGTTGCTTCCTGATCTCATCGATGCGGGGCTTGATGCCATCAATCCTGTACAGGTTTCCTGTCGGGGGATGGAACCTGCAGGCCTCAAGGCGGATTTCGGCAACTCCATGGTATTCTGGGGTGGCGGGTGTGACACGCAGGCGCAACTATCCCGGGGCACGCCGGAGAGCATTCGCCGGCATGTCCGCGACCAGATTGCGATTCTGGGGCTGGGCGGGGGATTTGTGTTCCAGCAGGTGCACAACATCATGGCCGACGTCCCGCCAGAAAATATCGTTGCCATGTATGATGCAATTCTCGAGCGGTAGGAGACTGCCCATCGGCCTCTCGGGCTGAGCCACGGCTCTCCGCCGATTGCGGAAGCCAGGAGCGGCGCGATGGCAACAGTTTTTTTCCCCAGGTCGGAAAGCAAAGTCCAGGGAGGCAGCTATGCGGTTCGGGATGGACTACGGCGGTACGAATCTGAAGGTGGGGGTATTCGACGATCATGGGGAGCCCGTGGTGTTCCGAGAGGATCCCCTGCAGAAGTTCCGCGGAGAGGGGGCACTGTTGGACAATCTCCTCGTTCATGCCTCCCAAGTGGCCCGCGGGCATAGACTCAGTGGCGGAGGTCTCTCTATCAAGGGGCTGGTCAATGTCGAGAGAGGCGTTCTCGAGGGGGACATCGGTGAAGGATCCTTGCTGGCGGGGATCAACCTTCGTGCTGCATTTGCAGAGCGGCTCGGTATTCCGTTTGCCATTGAGAACGATGCGCGCGCATACGCGTGGGGAGAATGGCTTTTCGGTGCAGGACAGGGATCGCGCGGCATGGTATGCATGACCCTCGGAACTGGCGTGGGGTGTGCTGTCGTTTATGACGGGAAGCCTTTTCGGGGCGCCGATCCGTATGGTGGCTTGCTGGGTGGTCACCTGAGTATCGATCGAGATGGACCATCATGTCCGTGCGGAAGCAGAGGCTGTCTCGAGCTCTACTGTTCGGCAACGGCTATCCACAAACGTGTGCGCTCCGCGCATTCGGATGTTGCCAGGGGCGTTGCCGATCCGCTCGAGGAGTTCTTCTCTGCGGTGCGACGGGGAGAGATGAAATACGTCCACACCTTCCGGGAAATCGTTGACGATCTTGCCCTCGGAATTGTCAATGTCATCCATGCGTATGCTCCTGACGTTGTGGTTCTTGGCGGAGGGGTGATGAAGAGCGCTGACATTATCCTGCCTCTCCTCACGGAAGAAGTTCACCGCATGGCCTGGACGTTTCCCCGTGGAAAAGTCCAGCTGCGCGCAGGTCGCCTCGGAAGCAGAGCCGCTGCGCTCGGTGCAGCGTTTCATCCAACAGTATCACTTCCATGACTTGACGATGGACCCAGCACCTACAAACGCGAAGCCGGATCCTTTTGTTGCACCTCTTCCGGGAGAAATGACAGAATACCCTCGCGGCCTCTATAATCCCCTCCCTACTTTCAGGCCCCGGACCGGGAATGTTGGGGAGGGACACACCGTTCTCGCGGAGGCCATCCGCGCGGAAATCCCGCGTGGTCTGCGCGTTCTGGCCATTGACGGCTATCACGGAGTAGATTGGGGTACGATTCGCGAGAAGCTTTCGGCCGCCCTTGGGGAGATCGACATTCGTCCGGTCTGGATCCGGATGGAGGAATGTCTTGCCCCACCGGAGGAGATCCGGGAACGCTCGAAGCCGTTCCTGGGGGGGGATGATCCGCTCTTTGGAAAAGTCTACCCGTACGGACCGGAGGTTTTCTTTGATTCCCAGAAGCTGAGCGCTCTCAGAGTGCGTGCATCAATCGCACGGGGTTTGAAGTCCGGTTCATTGTTGATCATCATCGGTTGCGGGGCTGGTCTGGCAGAACTCTGGGACCGGCTCTGGTACGTCGATATCCCGAAGGACCTGATTCAGGAGTCCGCCCGCGGTGGAGGACTGTCTAATCTTGGCGAACCGGAGAAACTC
>DAIUKN010000119.1:0-7302 GCA_036848195.1 Bacteroidota bacterium | reverse complement strand
CCAGCTCCGATCTCTCGGTCGTGAGCAAAGCAATCAAGCGGGAAGTGAACGTCAGTTCTGCGGTTCCATCCGAATTTGCCGCTGCAACGCCGTCAACCGGCGAGCTTTTCTGGGTCGAAGGGAAAGTGAAGAATGGTGGGACGATGGAGGTCGTGAAGGTGACAATTACCTTCCGATGCACCTATGGGAACACGAAACGACTGTTCGTCGCGGAGGTGCCGAAAATCCCGGCGGGAGCGTCGGTCGATTTCAGGACCGACAAATACCCCTCACCCCTGCAGATCACGTTTGTAGACCAGGAACCGGAAATAACGATCGGGAACTAGAGGTCCGTCTCGCCGTGCAGAGCCTATCCCCGCAGTGACTCCCTGATCCATGCCAGATTCTCGAGGGGAATAAGACCGTAGTTGTAGAAGTTGAAACTGCGGATCCCAAGTCCGCGAGCGGTCTTCATCCTGTCCATGAACTCCGTCTTCCCCCCGCTTTCGGGAAAACCCACCTGAAACCCAACGGTAAGATCCTTCCCACTCAACTGTGCAATGAGAGGGGCAAGAGATGTCCGCAGTGCCGATCCTTCTCGTGTATACCCAGGGACCAGAACGCCACCGGTGACTTCCGCAACCGCTCCAGGATCCATCGACACAACAGTCCGTGCTGCCGGATCGAGTGACACCATCGGACGGAGTCTCGGTCCCCGGGGGCCGACTTGTTCGGCGAGTTCCCGGACCAGTGAGACGACAACCGATTGCCTCCAGGAAAGAAATGGCTCGAACAGCTCGCGGGGAAGAGCCTCGAGCGATGGGTACCGGTCCGCCGTCGCGGTTGGAGAGGTGAAATACTCTTCCAGAGTCCTCCGTGTGAATGTCCGTAGGGCCGGGAGGTCGGCATGCGACCCACGGCTCCTCTCCAGGCACGCATCGCAGAAACAGAGCCCAAGGAGGAATCGTGCAGTGGTGGAGAGGGCAATTCCCTCCCGTTCATGGTGAAAACCGTGGACATATCCCTGAAACTGAATCGCCTCAAGCTCAATTGTCTCGACCTCATGTGCCGCGATGTCTTTCACAAGCGCACGCAGATATGCGCGGACGTCGGGGTTACTCGGACAGAGATTATGCGGCAGTCGGTCGCCGAAGGCATCCCGGACTGCGATATCCGGGTACGCTGTTCCCAGCGGCGTATTGTGACAGCAGACGACCCAGCTTCTCGTCTGGAGGCCGTATCGCTCGGCGTTCATGCGGGCCTCGTGCAGGCCATGACCTTCACGGACAAGAGAGTTGACGATGGGTTTGATCCTCCCGTAGAGCGCCGGGTTGGGCCGTAAGTAGATGGTTCCATCCTCGAGGAAAACGACCTTGCGCACGGGGTTATGCGGGGAGAGAAATTTTCCTGCATGATAGGCCGTGGCGAGACTGATGGACGTCAGGCCATTCTCTTTGAGGCGCTGGAAGACAGCATCATACCCTTCATCCACCAGGTCCCAGAGATAGATCCAGATGGAGGCGCTCAGGTCGGGTATGCCGGTCCTTCGATCCCGAAACCGCGAGAGTGCGCGGAGCAGTGCCGGGCTCAGCGCGGTGGCGGTAGGCAGAACGGCAAGGCGGGTAAGAAACGATCGTCGATCCATAGGGGCTATTCCTCGTCGATGACCCAGGTGTCAAGGAGATTCTCCGGCATTCCTTCGATAAACCGTGACGGTTTGGAAAGGACCAGGCCGGTCTCCCGGTCGTACACATTGACGGGATACGTAATGAAGAGATTCTCCTTAGCACGTGTGCATGCGACGTACATCAGGCGACGTTCCTCTTCCATTGATTCCTCACTCATGGCGGCCCGCGTGCTTGGGAATCGCCCGTCCAGCGCGTAGATCACGAAGACGGAATGCCACTCCAGTCCTTTGGCGCTGTGAATGGTGGAGAGCACCAGCTTTTCGTCGTCCGCATCGGGGGCGGTAATGTCCGTGACGCTTTCCGTGGCCGGTTCGAGGGCGATATCGGCAAGCAGTGCGCCGACAGACCGGTACCGCTCAGTGATCTGCTGGAACATTTCCAGATCCTTGCGTCTTTTCGTGAAATCGTCGTAGCGGTGCGTGAAGATCGGCTGGTAGTATGTGAGGAGCTGCTGCACTTTGTCTGCGGGTGCGATCTGCTCGGGCGCTGCAGAACGGAGAGCATCGAACAGCTCCCGCACTCTGCCCGGGTAGCCCTGAAAATCGGCCCAGAACGTCGGCAGGTCTTTGGATGTACTGCCACCGGCGAACGTTGTCCGGCGCGCAAGGATATCTTCGATGACCTTCTCCGCGGTGCGCGGTCCAACCCCCTCGACGAGAAGAAGAATCCTGTTCCAGGCAACAGCGTCCCGGGGGTTCTCCAGGACGCGGAGGTACGCCACGAGGTCTTTGATATGGGCAGTCTCGATGAACTTGAAGCCCCCGAATTTGACGAATGGGATGTTGGCTTTGTTCAATTCTATTTCCAGGTCGAAGGAGAGGTATCCCGAGCGGAACAGAACGGCGATGTCACTGAGGGGGATTCCCTGCTCGCGAAGCTCAAGAACCCTCTGGACGACAAACCGTGACTGGAGGTTTTCCTGTGCCGCAACGACGATACTCGGGAGCTCACCGCCGAGCTTGTGGGTGTAGAGAACCTTGCTGTACTTATGTCGTGCCATAAAAGGTGGTTTCCGGTAGAGCCGCGAGCTTGGGTCTGTGTCTACGAGAGCGAATCCTTCGCGAGAAGGTCGTGAATAGAGCCGATGTAGTCCGGTGTTGTTCCGCAGCATCCCCCGACAATCGAGGCGCCGGATCGAAGCCATTGCAGGGCGTATCGACCGTATTCTTCAGCAAGGATATCATACGTGAACTCCCAGCCCTGCCGGTCTTCGGGCAGTCCGACGTTTCCGTACACCGCGAACGGCAGGGACGTGGCCGCACGAAGGCGCGCGATGGCTGTTTCCATGAATCGGGGGGAGACGCAATTGACGGAGAGTGCCGTGGGGGAGAGGGCAGCAATGGTTCGCGCTGCGTCGGCAAGCGATTCTCCGCTCAGCACGTTGCCTCCCCTGTTGCAGATGAAGCTGACCACGACCTCAGACCCGGTCTCCAGTGCGGCTTCCGTGGCGGCAACGGCTTCGCGGACCGTATTCATGGTTTCCAGCAGGAGGAAGTCGACTCCGGCGTCAACCAGGCGTTGGGCGAGTTCCCGGTGTTCGTCCCTCAACTCGTCATCCCGGGGAACACAATCGGGCCGGTAGCAATCCTCAAGCGGAGCGATCGATCCTGCGAGAAGAATATTCCGTTCGCCCGAAGCGCTGCGTGCTTCCCGAGCAAGACGAACGGCGAGAGATGTCAGTTCCCCGGAGCGGTCCGGGAGTCCCGCCCGCCGGAATGTTCGCCGCGTTGTCCGAAAGGTGTCGGTCGTGATGATGTCAGCTCCGGCGGCGATGTAGTCCCGGTGGATCTGCAGCACAAGGTCGGGACGCGCGAGCAGGGGTTGTGCCGACCAGAGCGGGATTCCCGTGTCGCCGCCCCGCCGCATGAGTTCCGTTCCCATGGCACCGTCAAGGATGAGCGGACGGCCCTCGGCTAGAAGTCGTGTGAGCGGCCCGGTCATCAATCGCGCGCCCGCCGGAGGATTTCGTTCGTAAGGTTCAGGATCGGCTGCGTGCTCCTGTAGTTTTCTTCCAGCTTGATGATCTTGCACCCGGGAAACTCTTCCGGAAATTCCAGAATGTTCCGGATGGTTGCACCCCGAAAAGAATAGATCGATTGGGAATCGTCCCCGACGACCATGATATTATTGTGCAGCGATGCCAGGAGCCGGACGATCTCGGCCTGTATTCTGTTGGTATCCTGGTACTCATCGACCATGATGTACCTGTAACGGTCGGAGAGAATCCGCCGGACGTTCTCATGGTCGCGGAGCAGTTTCCGCAGATAGAGGAGGAGATCGTCATAGTCCATCAGGTTGTGAGCCGCCTTGTAGAGCTCGTACGCCTTTTGCAGGGCGAGAATGTCATCGAGGTATTCCTCGTAATGCGGGTATTCCTCCTTGAGAATCGTCTTGACCGGCTGGTGCGTATTCACCGCTTTGGAGAAGATGTCGAAGAGCGTCTTCTTGCGCGGGAACCGCCGCTCTTTGGTGTCGGCTTTTGTCCGGGTCCGGAGGAGGTTGACAACGTCTTCGGCGTCTCCCTGGTCGAGGATCGTGAATGACGATTCGAACTTGATGAGGGGCGCATACTGCCGGAGCACCATGTTGGCAAAGGAGTGGAACGTCCCGCCGGCGACCCGGTCGCAGCGGGAGTCGAGCAGGATCGACGCCCGGCGGAGCATCTCCTGAGCGGCGCGGCGTGTGAAGGTGAGGAGCAGGATTGATTCGGGCTTGACCCCCAGTTCCACAAGGTACGCCACCCGGTACGTGATCGTCCGCGTTTTCCCCGTGCCTGCTCCGGCAATGATCAGGTGCGGACCGTTGACGGAGCTGACCGCCTCGTGTTGCGCCGGATTGAGCTCGTTCCGGTAGTCGATCTGGAACTGCTGAGACCGGGTGATCTCCTCGCCGGGAGAGGACTTCTTCAGTGTGTATTTCTTCGCCACGGAGATCGTCTGTCTACTGTTTTGACGGTGCGCGGAATTCAACGATCGCACCGTTTCGTTCCACAACCTCCCGGATACGGCTTTCCGCCGTGGCCCGTGCCTCGGTGAGGATCCCCGAGGCTTCGACCTTCGTCCGTGCGAGCGTCTGGAGAGCCTGGAAAGCCTGCTCCCGGTCCCTATCGGAAATGCGGTTCCACCATCCGTCGTCGTCCTTCACAACACGATATGAATCCATCTGGAGCGAGAGGATTTTTGGTCGTGAAAGCTCGGCGACCACGCGGAGGGGACTTCTCTCAATGACAATATGGAACGGTTCATGGAGGTCAAAGCCTGCCTTGGCAGTAAAGCTTCCCTGCAATTCGAGCGTCTTTGTGCTGGCGAGCCAGGTGTGCGACCAGGCGTGATCCACGAAGAGATTGCGGGAAACGGTTGCCACCTCGAGCACCGGGATATTCTCTTCGATGACCACTGTTTGGTCGATTTGTACCTGGGGCGTGAAGTTGAAGAATTGCCGGATTCCTTCCGCCGTGTTACGGGCCAGGTCCGACGGTGCTTTGACCAGCACGATGTATGCGGCAATGCCGCCCCCGACCATGAGGATGGCAAGCGCTAGGGCAACGGTGATAAGGGTCCTGGATCGCGCGCGCGAGCCGGATGAGGGAGTGGGGACTTCCATGGGCCGGCTATTTTTTCAGACCAAGTGAGCGTAATCCGGCGACGGCGAGCACGAAGGTGCCGACAAGCGTGCCGGTGATCGGGGTCGGGATCGCCGCAAGTGTCGCGAGGAATGCCGCGACGGCCGCCGACTTTCCCGCGGGGTCCTTTTTCATATGCCTCTGGATGAGATACGTCGGGAGGAACACGGCGAGAAAGCTGAGCGGAATGGTGACCAGCCAGGCGAATGCGGCCCAGTCGGCCATTGTCCACAGACTGTCGATCGCGATCAGAAGCGCAGCCGAGAGGGGATGAATGAGCGGCTGGTCTTCCGTGGCCTGTTGCGACGCGTTCTGGTACACCGCGGCCCGTTCTACGTCAGAGCTTTTCGACGGGATAGGAGTCGAGGATGTCAAGGATCGCCTCAATAGTTTTTGGTGAGTTTCCTTCAGCCCTGTTGTTAACGTAGGCGTAGAGAGACCGCCCCTCGGCGATGCAGCGGCCGACTGCATCCGCGAGCCCGGTGCGAAGTTCGGAGTACTCCTCGCGGATCTCCTCATAGGGGGAGAAGAGCTCAACAGCTTCCTGGTAGGTTCTCCCCGGCTTGAGGAGAGCCCGTGCTACAGAGAACCCGGCTGTCAGCACACCACCGATCCGGATTTGTTCCATGATTGGAGGCATGCGGGTCCAGCTGTTGAGCACGTGGGCGACCCCGTGTGATGCAAGGGTCGCGAGGTACTCGGCTGTCAGAAAGCTGCTGTTCCGCAACTCGACGGCGTACCGGAAGTCCCGCGGCAGCCGGAGAAGAAAGTCGTCGATCAATTCCACAAACCGATCAGCCGTAATGCCGGAATTCGGATAGAAGGTGGAGAACTCGAAGATGATGACGCCGCATTTCCTTCCGAGGGCTGCCAGAGGTGTAAGGAAGGCGTCCTCGAAAAGCTCAGGGTTCAGAAAATCGGGGTTCTCCTTCCCCGCGTTGGCTCCATGACGCGGGAGGTTCGGATACCGCCGGACCGTGATGCGGTCCGTGACCTTCAGTGATATCGTAAATTCATCCGTTGTCTGGTCGTGAAGAATCTTCATCCTCTCGCGATCGGGGAAGTCGTAGAGGGCGAAGTCCGCGCATACCGTCGGGAAGATCCGGGAGTATTCTGTCAGGCATTCCTTTTCAAAGACCTTCTGGGACGGGTAGTTCTGGTTATAGACAATGCCTTTCCATCCCGGGTATTTCCAGGAAGAACCGCCGAAATAGATCCCCCGGCTTGCCCAACGCCGCAGGCGCTCGCCGTTTTTTTCCACGTAGGCGGAGCTTGTGAACGGGGCAGGCGGACTCTGAGGGCGTGCCGTTTCCGGCTCGCCAAAGAGCGGCAGCGTGGCTGATGACGCCTTCCTTTTGCGCATGGTCTAATATAAGAAGGTGGCGGCGAAAAGAAAAAGGCCCGCCGTCATGCCGGCGGGCCGCTGCGCGGGATATCCCGGCAGAACCCTCAACGTCCGGCGCCGATTCCGGTGAGGACAGTGACAACGCTGTAGAGGATCCAGAGGGCGAACACCAGGACGAGCACCTTCGGCAGATCGCGACGGAACAGCTTTGATAAACCGATACTGGTGATGACAAGGCTCCAGAGAGTGAAGATGTTCACCTTGGCGAGTGCCAGATGGACCTTGTTGGTGAGGTCGAAATCCTTGACGAGCAGGCCCAGGCCCGGGCTGGCGTGGATTGAATCCATGGCGTACATGAGCAGGGTTGTGATGATGACCTCAAGAGTGCCGATGAAGAGCGTGAGGCCCACCACCTCCACCACTTTCATATACGGAGCGGTTGCACTCATTGCCGATTTGCCAATGAGCCAGTAGACGAGGCCGAGTCCGAAAAGCATGGCAAGGGTCCAGAACAGCGGTCCGACGATGGAAAGAACCATGAACCATGTGGAACCCGGCTTGGTGGCCTCGTACATCGTGTCGATCTGCTGCCGGGCTCTCTCCATCTGTTCGGGGGGAATGTTTCTTCCTTCGATCGACTTCTCCATCGCCTGCCGCATTGCCCTGTC
>DAIUKN010000118.1:0-7306 GCA_036848195.1 Bacteroidota bacterium | reverse complement strand
ACGCCTCACCGACCTCATAAGCCAGCGCGTTCAGTTCCTTGCGCCGGTTCTCGTGTACACCGGGGAGGATGAGATGACGTCTCTTGCACTGGGAGCGCTGCGCGTCCTGCGCGGCGAGGTAAAAGCCCTGGAGTACTGACAGGACAACAGCCAATCCCATGCCCCCCCACCCCATCCAGGAAACCAGATCATGACCAGAGAGCACATTGTGGATTTTGCCGGGCTGCTCGCAGCGGCCGCGCGCATTCCGGAGAAGAAGATTCTCGTCGTAAACCCGGGCAACGTTGAAACCTTCGCCGCGATCGAACATGCGCAGGCAACATTGCACACCCGCTTTGTTCTCGTCGGGGATGAAGACCTCATCGGCCATGGCCTGTCACGCCCGGGGATTGATCGGACCAGGATCTCCGTCCATCCTCACAAGGACGGGAAAGATTCCGTTCGCGCCGGCATGACGCTGCTGCACGACGGGGAAGCGGACATCCTGATGAAGGGGAGCATCGACACGGCCACACTCATGAAGGCGGTACTCGAGGAGAAATCCGGCCTGCGCACCGGCAGACTCCTGAGCGACGTTTTCATTCTCGAGTACCCTCCGCGCGAGGGAAACACGTTCATCATGATCACCGACGGCGGGATCACGCCCGCACCCGATCTTGAAAACAAGGTTGAACTCATCACGAACGCCGTCGAGGTCGCCCACGCCCTCGGCAACCCCAACCCGAAGGTGGCGGTTCTCTCGGCCACAGAATTCGTCGTTCCGGCAATCCAGTCTACCCTGGACGCCGCAGCACTCGCAAAGATGAACGACCGGGGTCAGATCAAGGGTTGTGTGGTCGATGGACCGCTCGCACTGGACAACGCCATCTCGCCCGACGCCGTCAAAGAGAAGGGGATCAACTCGCCCGTCGCGGGGCACGCAGAAATCCTCGTCGCTGCGAACATCGAATCGGCCAACAGCCTGGCCAAGAGCACAACGCTCTTTGCGGGCCTCCGTCTCGCCCATGTCATCATCGGAGCGCAGGTCCCCATCCTCATCCCCTCACGAGCGGACACCAGCGACGCAAAACTCCTTTCCATAGCCCTGGGGATGATCATGAGCGATTACGCAAAGGAACCCGCCGAGCGTTGAGAGTCTCAAGACCGGCCGATCCCCCGAAACGACGCCCGCCGGATCCGCTGCCCGAAGGACAGCCGACCCGGCGGACGGGTGACCGATACTGATATCGACGGGCGGTCAGTTCTCCGCTGCTACGTCCTCTCCCGAAACTTCCATTGTTCCAAAGATATAGTCCCACAACGGTGAGCTCACACCGAAACGTCTGCTTGGATCCTTGTAGTGGTGCAGGACGTGATAGTGCTTCAGAAACTGAGCCAGCTTCCCTTTCATCGGTGCATGGTGCGTGGCGTAGTGAATCTCGTCGTAGAGAATGTAGCCCAGGATGAATCCGGCAAAGAACGGCGCTACATAATTTCCCCCGACGATCAGAAAAAAAAGGAAGTAAAAGAGCGTCGCCAGCGGAATACTGACCGAGGGAGGCATCACGAGCCGCTTCGAATCGTTCGGATAATCATGATGAACGCCATGGGTGAAGAAGTGAATCCGCTTCCCCCAGGAGCTCTTGGGCTCGTAATGAAAGACGAACCGGTGAAGGATGTACTCTGTCAACGTCCAGACGAGCAAACCGAGCACAAAAAGCGAGACTCCGTAGTGGACGCCGATCACGGGACTCTGGACTGTCTGGACGAGGAAGTACATCACCACCGGGACATACAGTATGATGGGGACGCTCCAGTGAACGTGCGTAAAAAGCTCCAGGAAATCGCTTTTAAAAAGACGTGCAGATTCGTCTTTGTTCGACACATAAAGTTTCGCCATTTCCCCTCCCTCAACTCATTCGACGGAATGGCTCAATATCAGGAAACAAAACCACTCTTTCAAGGCCCCCCCATCCGGTTGAAGATTCCGTGAAATTGTGCTATATTTTTCGCACAAATGAGGACCGTTGTATCACTGCCATCACCATGCCACCTTCTCATTCAGACTCTCCGATTCGCGTCCGAAAGGCCGTGCGCGCCGACGGACCGGCCATCCTCAAACTCGTCCAGAGCCTCGCCGAATATGAAAAACTCCCGCCGCCGGATGCAAATGCGCACTCCCGTCTCATCAACGATCTGTTCTCCGGGTCTCCGCGCATCCAGGCCTACATCGGAGAATATGACGGCACGGTCGCAGGCTATGCCCTGGTCTTTGAGACGTATTCAAGCTTCCTTGCCCTGCCTACACTCTACCTGGAGGACATTTTTGTTCTCCCCGAGTTTCGGAGCAGGAAGCTCGGCTACGCCCTCTTCAAGGCCATGGTGGCAGAGGCATATCGCCGCGGGTGTGGACGTATGGAATGGAGCGTACTCGATTGGAACCGGCTCGCAATTGAATTCTACCAACGGATGGGCGCACGCCACATGAAAGAGTGGCAACTGCACCGGCTTGGCCGCAGTGAAATGGAACGGATTCTGGCCGGTTCCGAATGAAACATACCCCCCCGCACCTGACCTTCTTCTCCGGCGAAAGCCTGCCGCGCTACTTCTCCGACTACTAACCTTCTTACACTCATCGGTAAATTCTTCCCCGGCAACCTTCCAAATTTCCCTGTTTTCGGACTTTTTTGAGGGAGGATTTCTGGCAGACTTTTCGTTGGTTATCAGGGAAAGGTTATACCCAAGGAAGGTACTCCCCATGGACATATTGCTTGTTGATGACAATCCGGACTACCTGCTTCTTGTGCGGGAAGCGCTGTATTCCCACGGATACACGGTCCATACCGCCCAGGATGGCATCGAAGGATGCGAAGTCCTCGCTGCATCGGACATCGACCTGATCATCTCGGACATACGGATGCCGCGGTTCGACGGCTTGAAACTCCACGCATTCGCGCGTGAGATGGAACGATACAAGGAGACGAAATTCGTCTTTGTTTCTGGAATCCAGGGTGCCTATCAGGATGTCGTCAACATAAACCCGAAAATCGATTTTTTTCTTGAGAAAACGACGTCTCTCAAAGACATCATCAAATTCGTCGACACGCTGATTTTCGGCAGGTACGAGGGAGAGTGGGTGTAACGAAGCCCTTCTCCTGCTTGACGCTGCACGAGCAATCCCCGAACGGTGGCAAGGAACCCTCTCCGGATTCATTGGGTTCCAGCATGAACGATTCCGGAAGCTCTGACTGCATCGATTCCTTGCCACCACCCTCCTTCCGCAATAACAGCCGTTCCGCGGTCAGAGCCTTCCAGCAAGCACCACCACCGTCTTGAACGAAAACGCTGTTCCCTCCTGTTCGTTGATCGCCTCCAGAACCACGATGTATATTCCGATCCTGGCCGTCCGCCCTTCGTCATTCCGTCCGTCCCAGAGAACATCCCCGTGCGGACCGCAGAGTTCGTTGTTCGATAGCCGCCGAACCTGTCGCCCTCTCGCGTCAAAGATCTTGAGATTCATCACGCCCGACTGCAATGGAAGCTCGTAATGAACCACGGTGTAGTCTTCTCTCCCGTCATGGTCGGGCGAGAATGGATTTGGGGAGCACGACAATCGAGAGTCGCGTGGCGACGAGCGGGTGAAGATGCTATTCTCCCGTCCCGGCGTCCCGCCCGATCTCTCGACACAGGTATTCCAATTGCTGCGGTCGTTGGAGGGGAAGAGAGGTTGTATCCGTTCAAGGGATCTTCCGGTCGCGTCGATAACGCCGGGGTTGTGCCACGCGGGAAGATACGCCACGCTGTCGATCGTGCGGCCGCTCAGATCGGACAGCACCACGGCATCTCCGTCGTTGTTCAGGCTGAGGTTCCCCTGCCCCGCAATCGCGACACCGCCCCCGCTATCCCCACGCAGGAATGGAAATCGATTCAGTATGCCGCTGTCTGAAGCAAGGACGAAGAATTCTCCGGGTCTGAGCCTGCGAGGTCCCGGAGATAGCAGGGCCCGGTGCGCGCTTCCTCCGGCCGCCTGCAGGTCGGAGATGGCCCATCGGCAGAGATCCACATCAAACGGCCCCGGATTGAAGAGTTCAACGTACTCTGCGTCACCGGCAAAGGGTCCGAACATGATCTCGTTCACCACCAGCGACTGGATCGGATAGGCAACCGCCAGCGAAAACCAGAGCGTGTTGTCAGCCAGGTGAAGGTCCGGCAGGTAGACCACAACCGCGCAGAGACGAAGCAACCCTGCGGGAGGCCTCTCCCAGGTGAGCACCACTGTGACGGAGTCACGACGTGCCAACGGGAGAGTCATCACCGATCGGCTGATGATCTCTTCTGTCTCCGCCAGCGTATCCCCGTCTGCGTCGTAGAACAGGAGAATTTCTGCAGGTCCGGCTGTGAGCCTCCCGGTGTTCTTCAATGTGACTGCAAGAGAGGCCGCTGCGCCGGGCGGGACCGCCGGTGTCACTACCGAGAGAACGCGCAGATCTTGGTCGAACACCATGACCGAATTTGCCCTTCCCGGAGTTGCCTTCAGCGAATCGGTTGAACTCATCCAGTTCGTCGAATCGAGGGATGCAACGAGTGGATCAACCCTCTCCAACGAAGCTCCCCCCGTGCCGCCCCATGCTGCCCGATAGACAAGGGAATCCATACGTGCCTCCCCATCGTCACGCAGAACGACGGCGTCGCCGGTGTTGTTCCAGAGGAAGGTCGGCAGGGCTGCAGACTGCAGGAGGATTCCCGGCACGGCCCCATATGCTTGCCGGAGCAGGGCTGTGTCCTTCGTGACCACCGCCAATTGCCGGGGGCCGACCCGGGCAGACACGCTGGAGATCCGGTAATGCGATGTCTGCTGCCGGTTGCTGATCGACCAGTCCTGAAGATCGACCGAATCCGCTGAGGCGTTAAGAAGTTCCACCCATTCGGGGACACCGGAGGGAGGAGCAAACATCACCTCATTGATCACCGTCGAGCCCGGGCGGTACCCGAGCGTGAAACGGACCGTGAACTCGTTGTTCGTGCTGTCGTCGTCCCTCTGTGTCAGGGCTCTCGCAGAAATCGCATGACGGCCCGCTGGACGGAGTATGACAACGACACATTGCACTCGTACTGCCGAGGGGCCAAGGGGATTCTCATCATGCAGACGCTTCAGGACCTGCGTCTTTCCCCCGGCACTGTCTTGGATGGCGAGATCGAAGAACGGTATGGCAGAAAGGCCGGCGTTGCAAACCCTGACCGCGAGGATCAGCGAATCTCCGACGCATGGCGCCTTCGGCTCGAAGAGGATGGTATCGACTCTTAGGTCCATTGCCTTCGGGCTCAGAGAATTTTTCAGTCCCGGCGTGCTCCCGGCGTTCGCCCGGCTTGTTCCCCAATTAGCCGGGGTCGACGACTCGCCATGAGGGTCAATCCGTTCCAGTGAACGCCCGGTGCTATTCCCTCCCCACTCGGGGAGATAGCCTACGCTGTCGATCAATCCTCCAAGATGGTCGCGGAGCACAACTGCATCGCCGTCGTTGTTCAACGAGGGAAAACCCCCCACGGTCAGTATCGCGCCGGGAATTCCAGGGCGAACATCGATCAGCGCAGCCGAATCTCGGGTGAGAATGAGATATCCCCCCCCAGGAACGGCGGCCGCTGCACTCGTGAGGAGGTGACGCGAGGCGACGGCCGCATCCGAGATCGACCAGTTCCTCACCGTCACGGGATCCCCCGATGGGTTATGCAGCTCAACCCACTCAGGTTCCCCCGCGGCCGGAGCATACATGATCTCATTGACCACGAGGGCCCGTGGCCGGTACGCGATAGCAATCCGGACGGAAAGCTGGTTGTTCCCCATATCCTGATCCTCGCTGAATTGCAGCGTGGCAATAAGCAGCCATTCTCCCGGGTGAACGGCTGCAAAGGCAAGCTCCGCAGAAACTGAGTCGCCTGGAACAACCGCACCGCCGGGGGACACCGACGCGACGAGCTCCCCTGCCTCAGCAAGGGAATCACGATCGGCATCCAGGTAGAGATTCGCCGTGAACCCTGCCGCCCCGGCCGCCCCGAGGTTCTTCACCGTGATGCCCACCGTCACCGTGCTGGATTCCTGAGGAGCAGACGTGGAGAGAGAAATCCGGGCCAGAGCCAGATCGAATGACAGCCTGCCTGAAAGCGTAATGTCGTCGATGCGCAGCGTCCCCGAAGCGCCGAGGGAGTCGGGAACCACACGCCACCGGAAGGCCATCGCCGGCAGCCGGGCAAGCGCCTCCATGATTGGCAATTGGACCAGGGAGTAACTCCCTTCTCCCTGGACCGTGAGTGTGTTGCCGATCTGAAGGAAGGGCGTTCCGGCCGGGTCCGGCGATGCCTCGACACAGAGCCGTGCGCTGTACGATGCTGAACGCCGCAGATAGAATGAAAGGCGGTCTGCCGTTTTGCCGCCGAGATGCACGAGCGGTGAGGTCAGCGCCTGCGCAATCGTGGCGTTAGAGGTGAGAAGCGCATTGGGGGGCGAATGCGGAGTCGACGCGCTGACGCTGAAGTCGTCACGCTCTAAGGACCTGTTCCTCGTGGATGTCCACCCCGCCGGGAGAGCCGGGACTGTGACCGAATCAAAGGTTTCCCGGAAAATTGGCGCCGGATCCTGAGCCCGGGAGATTGAGTAAGCACCCAAGGCGCAAACGATGGCAACCACAATCGGCCCGGCGGCCCGAAACCTACGTCTGGTCATCATCACCCCCCCCTGAATGATCCACATTCCGATCTCCTCGCTCCTCACCCGCTCTGGAACCGTTGATTTTGAATGAGAGAATCCCTATATAGGGTACACACGTCCGACAAAAACTACGATGGACCAGACGAAAATTCTCTACGTCGACGACGATACCGCCCTCCGGGCAATCGTAAAGGATCAGTTGACTGACCAGGGATACGCCGTTGACGAGGCGGAGGACGGGGTAGCAGCGATCGACATGCTTGACAAAGGGAACTACGACCTGATGTTGCTCGACATCAACATGCCGAACAAGTCGGGAATCGATGTGTTGAAATTGATCAAGGACCGTTCGATGAAGTGCAAGGTGATTATGTTGACAGGGCGGGTCGGCTTCTCCGTCGCAACGGAGAGTCTCAAGCTCGGTGCCGATGACTACATCACCAAGCCGTTCAATCTGGAGTATCTGCTCTTCTCGATCAGGAGAGTGCTTTCGAAATAGATGAGGTGACAGAGGACAGCACAACACAAAAGCGACCCGAGGGTCGCTTTTGTGTTGTTGTGCGGCAGGAGGAGGATCGGGGATGGGACTCCCCTTTGGGTTTCCCTTTCCCTATGTTCCCGAGC
>DAIUKN010000117.1:0-7320 GCA_036848195.1 Bacteroidota bacterium | reverse complement strand
CGCAGTCCAGATCCTGCACGTCGACTTTCATGTGAGGGACGGCCTGGGCCCCATCGACGAGCACCGGGATCCCTCGCCGGTGAGCCGTGGCAATCATTTCTTTGACCGGATTGACTGTCCCAAGTGCATTGGATACATGGGCAATCGCAACGATCTTCGTCCGTTCGTTCAGGAGGTTCTCGTATTCATCCAGCTGCAGCACACCGCGATCATCCATCGGGATCACGCGGAGTTTTGACCCCTTCTCCTCGCAGACCATCTGCCAGGGGACGATATTGGAGTGATGCTCCATGGCAGAAATCACCACCTCGTCGCCGGGGCCGATCGACTTCCGCCCGTAGCTATAGGAGACCAGGTTCACGGCCTCGGTGGTTCCCCGGACGAAGATGATCTCCGACGGGTCGGCTGCGTTCACAAAGCGTGCGACTTTCCGGCGGACACCCTCGTAGGCTTCCGTGGCGCGCTCGCTCAGATAGTGAACTCCGCGATGGATGTTGGAATTCTCCGATTCATAATACCGCATCATGGCATCGATCACGACCTGCGGTTTCTGGCTGGTAGCCGCGTTGTCGAGATAGACCAGCGGTTTCCCGTTCACCCATTGGCGGAGCACGGGAAAATGGTGGCGGCATCCCGCGACGCTCAGCGCGGTGCTCAGGATGTCTTCCGAAGCTCGATGTACGATGATTTCCATCAGTGCTCTTCGGCCACACGCCCCTGCCGGAGGCGGGCGTGCAGCAAGTCGTCCAGTTGTTCCCGCAGCGGCTGCACATGGACGCGGTTCACGACGTCGCTGGCGAAAGCGAACGTCAGGATGTCGCGCGCGGCTTCCAGCGGAATTCCCCGCGAGCGAAGGTAAAACACCTGCTCCTCCTCAAGCTGCCCCACGGTCGCCCCGTGGGTGCATTTCACATCATCGGCAAAAATCTCGAGCTGGGGCTTCGTGTCGATCGTTGCGCTGTCCGAGAGAAGCAGCGTCTTGTTGGTCTGCTTCGCATCAGTCTTCTGTGCGTCCTTCCGGACGACGATCTTACCGTTAAAGACGCCGCGTGATGTCCCGTCCAGAATCGACTTGTAGAGTTCGTGGCTCGAGCATCGGGGCTTTGCGTGGTCAATGGTCGTGTGATTGTCGATCAGTTGCTTCCCCGTCGCCACCGAGAGGCCGTTCAACGTGCATTCGGCTCCTTCGCCGTCGAGCACGACGTTCACCGCATTCCGGGCAATTGCCCCGCCAAAGGTGATGGCATTGGAGACGACGGTACTTCCC
Organism: Bacteroidota bacterium; assembly: GCA_036848195.1. Classification (GTDB taxonomy): domain Bacteria; phylum Bacteroidota; class Ignavibacteria; order UBA10030; family UBA6906; genus DAIUKN01. Next base: position 6,053 of record DAIUKN010000117.1, on the reverse strand, counting down.
GCACCCTGCGAGATGTGGGCCGTGCCGATGTGGTACGAGCCCGCGCTCTCGATTTGCAGCTTGTCGTGCTCGATGACCGAGTTCTCTCCCGCGACGATCTCGCTGACCACGTTGGTAAAGCACGCGGCCCCCCTCAGAGAATGATAGGTCTCGACAATGGAGAGACGGCAATTCCTCCCTGTGACGATGAGGTTTCTCGGACTCAGGACAAACTGCGCTCCGTCACCAGCGGCGATGAAGATGAGGTGGAGGGGTTCCTCCAAATCGGTGTTGTCCGGGAGCGAGACGAATGCACCGTCCTGGACGAAAGCGGTATTCAGGGCGGTAAAGGCGTTATCGTCGAACCGGGCGTGTCGGGTCAGGTTCATCAGCACACCGGCGTGGTCTTCTTGAAGAGCGGAGGCGATACTCTGGACTCGAACGCCCGGGGGAATCCGGGAAACCGAGGACCACTCCCTTGAGAAGTGGCCGTTGATGAACACCAGGTGGCTGGCATTGAGGCCAGCGAGGAGCAGCTTCTCGACATCGTCGCGCCTGACACCTTGCGCGTCGTATGACAGGGCGGGCCGGAACGCGGCAGAGGCGATCGGCGTCGTGTTGGTGAAGCGCCATTCCTCCTGGCGGGTCGTCGGGAAGCCCAGCTCAGTGAACCGGGCCAGCGCCTCCCGGCGAATGCCATGCAACGCTGTCGCAGAAGAGCCGTTCAGCGTTTTTTCCCACTCGTCGAACTTTGACCGATACCAGTCTGTTATTGATTTCGCTGCCGTCATGAAGCCTTCGATTCCTTCATTCGTTTTCCCTGATGGTCCATCATGCCGGGACCCCGGATCTCTCGACCTCATCCTTGATCCAGTCGTACCCTTTTTCCTCCAGCGCCAGTGCCAACTCCTTGCCGCCCGACTTCGCAATCCGGCCGTCCACCAGGACGTGGACGAAGTCCGGCACGATGTAGTTCAACAGCCGCTGATAGTGGGTCACGACGATGATCGCATTCTCTTTTCTTCGCAGCCTGTTCACGCCGTCCGCGACGATCCGCAGGGCATCAATGTCGAGGCCGGAATCCGTTTCGTCGAGGATCGCAAGCGACGGGTCAAGCACCGCCATCTGGAAGATCTCATTCCTCTTCTTCTCGCCGCCCGAGAATCCTTCATTCACCGGGCGATTCAGGAGACTCTGATCGATCTCCACAAGCTTCAGCTTCTGTTTGACAAGCGCCAGGAATTCGACCGCATCGTATTCCTCCTGACCGCGGTGTTTCCGGATGGCGTTCACCGCCGCCTTGAGGAAATACGTGTTCGTGACACCCGGGATTTCCACCGGGTACTGGAATGCGAGGAAGATGCCTTCACGGGCCCGCTCTTCCGGGGCCATATCCAGGAGATTCTTGCCCCGGTAGAGAACCTCGCCCTGCGTCACGCTGTACACTTCCCTTCCGGCGAGCACGCCGGCAAGCGTGCTTTTCCCCGAGCCGTTCGGTCCCATGATCGCGTGCACCTCTCCGGCCTTCACCGAGAGGTTCACGCCGTTCAGAATCTCGTTTCCGTTCACGCTCGCGTGAAGGTTCTTGATTTCCAGCATTCGTCCTTTTCCTTCTTCGATTGACATGGCATTCCCTGACGCACTTCTCTGATTATCCAACACTCCCCTCGAGGCTGACACCCAGGAGCTTCTGCGCTTCGACGGCAAATTCCATGGGAAGCTCCCGGAACACTTCCTTGCAGAATCCGTTCACGATCATATTCACGGCATCTTCGGTCGACAGCCCACGCTGTTTGCAGTAGAAGATCTGGTCCTCGCCGATTTTCGACGTCGATGCCTCATGCTCAACGCGCGACGACGTGTTCTTTACTTCAATATAGGGGAACGTGTGAGCCCCGCACTTGTCGCCGAGCAGGAGCGAGTCGCACTGGGAAAAGTTTCTTGCATTCGTGGCAGCCTTCTTGATTTCCACCAGTCCGCGGTAGGAATTCTGGCCGAATCCGGCCGAGATCCCCTTGGAGACGATGGTGCTCTTGGTGTTTTTTCCGATGTGGATCATCTTCGTTCCTGTATCGGCCTGTTGCCGGTTATTAGCGACGGCCACCGAGTAAAATTCACCCACGGAATTGTCACCGATCAAGAGACAGCTGGGATATTTCCAGGTGATAGCGGAGCCGGTTTCCACCTGCGTCCAGGAGATGCGGGAGTTTACGCCGGCGCACTTCCCCCGCTTGGTCACAAAATTGAAAATCCCCCCCTTCCCGTCCTTATCGCCCGGATACCAGTTCTGGACTGTCGAATACTTGATCCGGGCGTTATCGAGTGCGACAAGCTCCACCACCGCGGCATGGAGCTGATTCGTGTCGCGAATCGGTGCCGTGCATCCCTCGAGATAGCTGACGGAAGCGCCTTCCTCGGCAACAATGAGAGTACGTTCGAACTGCCCCGTATCCGCTGCATTGATCCGGAAATAGGTCGACAGTTCCATAGGACAGCGGACGCCTTTCGGTATGAAGCAAAAGGATCCGTCGCTGAAGACGGCCGCGTTAAGGGCGGCAAAGAAATTGTCATTGGAGGGGACGACCGAGCCGAGATACTTCCGGACAAGGTCGGGATGTTCACGGACGGCCTCTGAAAACGAGCAGAAGATGACCCCCATCTCCTGGAGCTTCGCTTTGAACGTCGTCGCCACCGAGACGCTGTCGAAGACGGCATCGACCGCCACCCCGGCTAGACGAGCCCGTTCTTCCAGCGGGATCCCGAGCTTCTCATACGTCTTGAGGATCTCCGGATCCACTTCATCAAGACTGTTCGGGCGCTTCTTCTGCATCGGGGCGGAGTAATACACAATATCCTGGTAGTCGATGGGCGGATAATGCACGTTGGGCCATTTCGGCTCTTCCATGGTCAACCAGTGGCGGTAGGCCTTCAGCCGCCACTCCAGCATCCATCCCGGTTCCCCTTTCTTCGTGGAAATCAGCCGGATCGTGTCTTCCCGCAGACCCCTGGGCGCGGCATCCGCTTCGATGTCGGTGACAAATCCGTACTTGTACTCGCGGTTCGCGAGATCTTCGATGACGTTGGTTTCTGTGCTCATCAGGTTCCTGTATCCTCTCACCGTCTCACATGGTCCTCCGGCAGGTTACGCCGGCTGCACGGCCTCGACTCCACGAGCCGGGGCGGGCCTGGCCGCAGCCGGCGGCTTCACCAGCGGCTTCTGGAATTCCGGATAATGCACTGCCCACGTCTGCCGGTCGAAGGGCGTGAAGATCTTCTCCCGCTCAAGCTTCTCCACGAGCGCTCTTGCGATTCTCTCTGCCTCGGCGTAACGCACCCTGATCCCGCGCTCTTCCAGCATCGTCTGAATGCCGTATTGGACGTCACGGAAGAAAAAGTTGGAACGGTGATACATGGGAAAGCGGGATTTCAAGAACTTCAAGACGTCGGTGAAATTGTCCAGAACAAAATCAAGGTTTTTCATGGCTTTGTAATCCGTTCGGTGTTTCTGATTGTTTACTCCGTCATCGCCATCTGGCGCGACCGGACCCGTTTGACTGTCTCTACAACCCTTCCAACAGTGAAATCGATCTCATCCTCCGTCGTGAATCGCCCCAGCCCGAACCGGAGGGACCCCAGAACTTCCGTATCGCGCAGCCCGATCGCACGCAGTACATGGGACGGTTCAGGCAAAGCCGAGCTGCATGCAGAACCCGAGGAGACGGCTATCTCTTTCATCTCCATCATCAGTGTGTCTGCCTTCGTCTGTCCCAATGTGAGATTGGCGTTGTTCGGCAGCCTGCGCGCAGGGTGGCCGTTCACGCTCACATCGTCGAGTCCCTCCATGATACCTGACACGAGTTTATCCCGCAACCGGCCCGTCCGTTCGCCGTCACGTTCAAATTCCCGCGCAGCGAGTTCCGCAGCCTTGCCGAATCCCACAATCCCGGGGACGTTGAGCGTTCCTGACCGGTGTCCGTGTTCGTGGCCGCCACCGTCGATCTGCGCCTCAAGTCTCATCTTCGGCTGCGTGTTCCGGACATAGAGGGCGCCGATCCCTTTCGGGCCGTACATCTTATGCGCGCTGAACGAAAGCAGATCGACCCCAAGCCGGCGGGCGTCGACAGCAATCTTCCCGACCGCCTGCGTGGCGTCTGTGTGAAACAGCACGCCCGCTTCCCGACAGATTGAAGCTATTTCTCCGATCGGCGCGATTGTCCCGATCTCGTTATTCGCGGTCATGATGGAAACCAGAATCGTCCCGGGCGTCAGAGCAGACGCCACGTCCTCAGGGCGGACGAGGCCGTGCTTGTCAACGCGCACCTCTGTCACTGTGAAGCCATAGCGCTCAAGCCGCCGGCAGGTGTCGAGCACGGCGCGGTGCTCCGTGGCCGCGGTCACGATGTGGCGGCCGCGATTGATCAGTGTCTCTGCAACGCCTTTCAGCGCGAGGTTGATCGACTCCGTTGCCCCGCTGGTGAAGATGATCTCGTCTGCCGCCGCGCCGATCACTCCGGCCACCCGCTTGCGCGCCAGCTCAACGGCCGCTTCCCCTCTCCAGCCGTATTCATGTTGGCGGCTCGCCGCGTTTCCATACTCTTCAGTAAAATACGGGAGCATCGACTCAACGACGCGCGGGTCGACTCTGGTGGTTGAGTGGTTGTCCAAATAGACTGGAAGATTCAGCGCCATCAGACAATCTCCGAAAGTGTCATGGTGCTGAAAGCCCGTTCAATATTAGCCTGAACCTTCGTCAACGGCGACTTGATCGTGCACGTTGCGAAGACATTGCAGCTGGCAGGCCCGTCCGACATGCACTGTGCGATCATCGGTGCCGTCCCTTCCAACGCATTGATAATTGTCGAGACTGGAATTTCCGTTGGATTCCTTGCCAGCATGTAGCCGCCCCGGACGCCCTGGACGGAAAAAATCAGACCGGCTTTGGTCAGCCTCTGAAGAATCTTCGCCAGCATCTCGTATGGCATCCCGTAGGCGTCGGCGATTTCCTTCGCTGTCACCAGGTCACCGGTGGCTTTCGTCGCAATGTGGCGGATTGCGATCAGTCCATATTCAACTTTTTTTGAAAGCCTTACCATACCGTTTGATATACGACTAATTTAGTCCAACATCGGGACAAAAATAAACGCACCTTCGTGCACTTCCTAGAACAACCGCTCACTGAGTTTGGTTCCGAAATAGGACCGAATATACCCACTTTCATGGAAAATGTCAAGAGATCTATCACTTAGGGCGGTCGTAGCCCGGCGATTGATTTTCCCCCTTCTCCAGTTCCAGCAACCGCTGTTTCCTCCACAAGCCGCCGCCGTATCCTCCGAGCTTGCCGTTCTTGTTCACCACCCGATGACAGGGAATCACGATCGCAATGCGATTCAGACCGTTGGCATGACCTACCGCACGCTGACCGTGGGGCGCTCGAACCTGTTCTGCAAGTTCTTGATACGAAATCGTCTTTCCATGGGGTATTTGCAGAAGTCGTTTCCACACCCGTTGCTGGAACTCACTCCCTGGGTATTCCAAAGGGATTGTGAATCTCTTCAATTCGCCGGCAAAGTAGCGCCCGAGCTCTCCACGGAGCTTCTTCAGCACTGCATTGTCTCCCGGGACAATAGGGCGTTTGAAGGCTTTTCTCAGCGCCGCAAATTGCGCTTCCAGCATACGCCGGTCCGTGAATTCAAGCAGGACCAGGTGCTTGTCGGTGGCCCCGGCGACGAGCGGGCCAAGGGGACTCTCCACCCAGGTTACGACAACGCAATCGGCGTTCCGCGCCTTGCCCGGCGACGTACCGAAAGTTTTCACGAACGCCTCCCGGAATCCGCTGTGCGACTCATAACCATGTCCGAGCGTGACATCGTCAAGCTTCTCCCCCGTCCGTATCTGCTGAAGGGCCCTACCCAGACGTCGACCCCGGCTGTATGCCTGAAACGTCATGCCGTAATTCTTCTGAAAGTACCGGCGGGCACGCGCGGGGTCTAAGCCCAGGGACCTGATCGCTGAGTCGGATATCCGCCGGTCCGATGAACCATCGACCTCTTCGAGAAGACGCCGTACCCAGACCG
>DAIUKN010000116.1:0-7384 GCA_036848195.1 Bacteroidota bacterium | reverse complement strand
AATCCTTACGAAGGGAATGTCTACCTGCAAGACAAGATAGAAACTCCGGGACTCGTCGTAAACATTGGTGTCCGCGGGGATTTCTTCAACCAGAACCGGAATGCACCGAAGAATATGTTTGATCCGCTGGCGTTTGAACTGACTACTCCCGGGCATGATCCGGGAGCGCCGATGGGAATTCCCGGTACCCCGGAGCGGGAACGCACCACGTTGCAGGTGGCCATTGCCCCCCGGATTGGCATCTCATTCCCCATGAGTGAAGACGCCGAGCTTCATCTTGTGTATGGGCACTTCTACCAGCGACCTTCATGGGTGAAGATGTTTGGTTTCCCCTTTGTGAACTACACCCAGATCATGGATAGCATTTTGAATCCGTATGCGAAACAGACCACCTTCATGAACGAATGGCAGGGGTACTACGGCAATCCACAGCTTGGTTTCGAACGAACAATCCAGTATGAGCTCGGTCTGGACTACAATATCGCCGATGTCATCAAACTCGACCTCACAGGGTACTATAAAGATGGTTCTCACGAGGCAGATGTGATCACCGGCGTGTACTCCGCTTCCCATCCTGCCACCAAAGCCCTCATGGTGAGCAATGCCGGTTACTCCGATGTGCGTGGCATCGAAACGAAAATTGACTCCCGATTCAACGGAATGTTCAACTTTGGATTGAGTCATGAAGTCTACTGGTCGTTTGAAGGGCAGGTGGGGTTCAGCCGATTGTACGAAAGCGGCTCCCAGAGCGTGGATGTTCCCAAAGGATTGCGCCAGGGACGCGGACCGTGGGGCAGCTACCACCGTGTAAAGGGTTGGGCGAGTCTCTCGATAAAGAAGGATGAAGGACCCGAGATTTTCGGTGTTCACCCCCTGAGCGATTTCTATCTCTATTCAAACTTCTGGTGGCGCACGGGGGATCAGTACACGTATCATGCGCCCGGCGATGTTTCCACCGAACCGAACAACATGCGATGGTTCAACTATTATCAAATCGACCTGAAGATAGCGAAGGGCTTCGATCTCTTCGGACTGAGGGCAGAATTCAGCGTTGACATACGAAACCTGCTCAACTCGAAATTCCTGCGATTGCTGGACGGCGACGAGCTCGCGCGCTACATGCAGAATCCATCGTTGCCGGATAGCGAGCGCCTCCCCAAGACCGTCGATTTTTCCGAGCCGAACATCTGGGAGTGGTATTCGTATGAAGTTCCGCCACGCAAAATCTATCTCCAGGTGATGGTCAATTTCTGAACAGGGATACACTGTGAAACGTCCAGGAGTAATAATGAAGCGATGCCTTGGTCTGCTGATCGTGGTGCTGCTCTGTACCGACATTTCAGGCGCTCAGGTCGTTTGGGGAAAACAGACGCTGAAAAGGGGGAAGCTCTGGGCAAGCGTCTGGAATTCGCTGCAGTATGGGGACCCGACCGAGACGCAAAATGGATTTTACACACTTGATTATCCCGGGTACTCGAAGGGAACGAATGTCAACGACGCGCTCAATTATGCAGAAGCCGCAGGATATGCGATATATGGCGTTCGAGAGAACACCGCATTCTCCTACACGATCAACTCGCGCTTCTTCCCATCGCAACAGGATATCTTCCCCATTGAAGAAGCGACATTGACAGCCAACTACAACCTTCAGGACCTTGGGGTTGCGGGAGAAGAAATTGTCAGCGGCGGTCACCATGTGAACGGCCTGAACGTGGATGTCTCGCGCCGGAGCATGGTGTGGAGTTATCCGGGGATCAATGATTTCATCATTCATGAAGTGACGATCACCAACAATGAACTCACCTCCGTTGATTCGCTCTACTTTGGCATGCGGTATGGCATCCGCATAACCCAGCGTTCGGGCAGCAGAGGCGATGAGAAATATGGATGGGACGCTACAGAGAAGTACTTCTATTTCTATGACCACCAGAGCTTTCGATTCCAGGATGAAGTGCCGATCGTCTATAACTTCGGCGTTGGCCCACAGCGTGGCGATATCGGGGATGCCCGGGATATCTACCAGCAGGGGATTCGTGAGCACGAGCTTGACGCGCCGGGGTATTTCACCGTGGTGGTGATCGATTCCAGCGGTGGACGGACGTACCAGAACATCCTCGAGCACACAGGCCAGGGACTCACGGAAGGTGCGAACCGCGAAGACGTGATGTTCATCCAGGGTGTTGACCCTCCGTCACGCGTCAAAGAAGTCATGACCCATCAACAACCACGCCTCTCATGGGATGCGGCGAAGGCCAGCGGGGGTGAAGGCGGCAGTAAATATGAACGGCGCCCGGAGTTCCTGGTCAGTGTCGGACCGCTCTCTCTGCCTCCCTTTGGATCGGTGAAAGTCGTCTTCGCAGAAGTGATGGGTGAAATGGATCGTGCAAAGATCGTCGAAGGGGGAGTGGCCAATATCGATTTGATGGCGACTGCATCGCGTGATTCGCTGCTCGCGCACGTTCGCTCTGCACGCAAACTGTATGCAGACCGGTACCGGCCAGGCGTTTACCCTCCTCCCACCCCGACGAACGGTGAAAATAGCCTGGCAATCACGACCTCACCCGGACAGACAATTATCGATTGGCCTCCGGTTCCGGCGACATACCGGGATCCCGTGCTGGGACAAAATGACTTTGCGGGTTACAGGGTCTATCGTTCGACATACTTTACCATCGGTCCGTGGGTACTGATCGCTGATCTCAAGAAGGATTCCCTTCTCCTTGTTAACGGGAAGGTGAGGTTCGTCGATAAAGGCCAACCCTTCGGAGTAGGCAACTACTACTGCGTCACGAGTTACGATGCGACCGGAAACGAAAGCGGCAAAGTGAACAACACCAGATTCCCGGTCTACCCTCTCCGTGCCCCCAACGATGAATTCCCAAAGAATGTCTTCGTTGTCCCGAATCCGTTCAGGCAGCACAGCGGGCTCACCGGGACCGGCGAACGGTATAGAATGGAATTCATCGGTATTCCCGCACAATGCCGGATCACAATCTATACGCTCATGGGCGACATCGTTCAGGAGCTGTATCATGATGATGGCAGTGGATCCGAAGCGTGGGGAAGCATCAAACGGCTGGACTATCAGCTCAATAAGTGGACGCTCGGTGTTGCTCCCGGAATATATCTGTATCGCGTGGAATCGCTTGTTGCCGGGCATGCGGGAGAGTCGTTTATCGGCAAACTTGCCATCGTGAAGTAGAGGAGATCACGGCTATGTCCTTCAGATCCATCATGCTCTGTGTCCCCCTGGTCACCACGATTGTTCTTCCGGCAACACTCGGGGCCCAGTCGGGAATTGCTCCCTACAACATTGAACGGGCGGGGCAATCCGGTTGGCAGTTCCTGAAAATCAACGGCGATGCCCGACAAGCCGCAATGGCAGGTGCGTATTCGGCACTTTCCCGCGGCGATGCAAGTGCCATCTTCGGCAACCCTGCATCACTCGCGGACGTTAAGAGTTTCAATGTCCAGGTGAATGCCCTGAAGTGGGTGGCAGATATCGGACACCAGTCTGTGGCAATTGCCGCGAATATCGGTGACGTCGGAGTCGTGGGAGTGAGCCTTGCAATGCTCGACTACGGCGATATCCCCGAAACCATTAATTCTCCAACGGGTTCCAATGGCACTACACCCATGGTGACAGGGAACACCTTCGGAGCGAATGATATTGCAGCAGGCATATCATATGCCCGGCTGATAACCGACAGACTGTCTGTAGGCGGAAACATACGATGGATGCGTCAGTCAATTGCCGAACTCTCGATGAACAATTGGTCGGTAGATTTCGGAACCTTCTATCAGACCGGATTCAGGAGTCTGCGGATCGCAGTGACAGCAAGGAATTTCGGACCGGATTCGAGATTTGCCGGCTGGAGTGAACAATACCAGACGGAATCGGATAACGTTCGTATGCCACTCGACTTTCGCGCCGGCATAGCGATGGATTTTCTGGATGATGAACAGAGTCAGCACCTCCTCACGGTCATTGTGGAAGGAGATCATCCGAATGACGGGAGGGAAAAGTTCCATCTAGGGGTCAGTTATAGCTTCGACAACACCTTCTTTCTGCGTGGCGGCTACAAATTTAACTATGATGTACAGAGATTCACCTTCGGGGCGGGAATCAGTTATCCGATCGGAGGAACGGTGGGAACGATCAACTATGCGTATGTGGATTTTGGCGAACTCACCCAGGTCCATATGTTCTCTCTGGGATTCTCCTTTTGACGACGACGGGAATTCACACGATTGACATGATCTCAAATCCCAAATTGAAATAGCCTTCCCATGAGAAACAGCGTTGTCGTCGTGGGAAGTTACAACACTGACCTCACCATCAGGGCTGGACGGCTTCCGCGACCGGGGGAAACGGTGATCGGCGGGCTATTCTCCATGGGAGGCGGCGGAAAAGGGGCAAATCAAGCGGTCGCGGCCGCTCGAGCAGGAGCTGACGTGAACTTCGTCGCAAGAGTCGGCAACGATACCTATGGCCGTGAAGGGCTTCAACGCCTGAAAGAGGAACATGTCAATACGCAGTATGTCATCCAGGATGGAGAGACCTCCACCGGCGTGGCATTTATTCTCGTGGATGAACATGGAGAAAACTGCATTGTGGTTGCAGCGGGCGCGAACGCGCGTTTGAGCCCTTCCGATATTGAAAAGGCATCGCCGGCGATTTCTCGGGCACGTGTTCTCCTCGCGCAACTTGAATCGCCACTGGATGCCGTTGAATCTGCGATCCACCTGGCGCGGCGGAATGGCGCACTCGTTATGCTTAATCCTGCACCCGCGCAGCCATTGGTTGATGCTCTGCTATGCAATATTGATATCATTACCCCGAACAGACTGGAAGCAGAGATGATCACGGGGATGAAGATCTCCGATGAAGCAACCCTTCGTTCCGTCGCGCGACGCATTCTCGATTTCGGGATACAGCATGCGATCATTACTCTCGGTCCGAAGGGAGTGATCTGGGCGACAAAGGATGCTGTGGAATTGATTCCTGCGTATCATGTACACGCAATCGATTCGACCGGTGCCGGAGACGTGTTGAGCGGATCCCTTGCAGCATTTCTTGCGGAAGGAATGACGGTCGAGGAATCGGTGAGGAAGGCGGTTGCGTCAGCCTCAATGTCGGTAACACGCATTGGTGCGCAGGTGTCGGCCCCACTCCGTTCTGAAGTTGAAGCGTTCATCGCACGTACGGCGCCTTCGGAATCAGAGACACTCAGTTGACAACATCATGACACATTCATCACATCCAGCATGGAGGTCTGCATGAAAACTTTGAAACCATTCTCTCTGGCTCTTGCCTTCGTCGTGGTGCTCAGCCAGGCCGTTATTGGGCAGGATGCCAAGAACGTCACCCTGGTCGGCAACTACGGGCGGGGAGAAGGTGAATCGAAAGCCGTGTTTGCGGCGGGATCACTCGTGTTCTATGGGCTCGGGAGCAAGGTGCAGATTGCAAGCTTTTCAAATCCCGCGGCTCCGGTGAAAATCGGCAGTGTTATCCTGTCCGATGTTGTTGAAGCATTGGTGCGTACCTCCATCGGTGGAACCCAGTATCTGGCCGTGAGTGGTGGGAGTAAGATGTGGCTCATCAATGTCCAAAACCCCACAACTCCCTCTCTCACGGCGACGGTGGACGTCGCTTCAGGGACAACGTGCGAGGGTATTGCGACCAGTGGATCCTACGCCTACGTCGCGGCCGGAGGTGCTGGACTGAAAATCTACAGCATTTCTAATCCTGCGGCACCGACTCTGGTGGCTTCCATGGATACGTTGGCGTATTGTGAAAGCGTGGTGATCTCCGGGCAGTATGCCTATATCGCTGCAGCCGGAAGAAGCCACATCGTCGATATAACAAATCCCGCGGCCCCTGTGTATGCCGGCAGAATCGCTGCCTATGGCGGCTATCATCAGTATATGAACGTGCGCTCGGGGTACGCGTATGTGTGCAACTACGATGCGGGATTGGCAGTCGTTAATGTGACAAACCCTGCGAGCCCCGTGAATGTGATGGAAATTCCAGGAATGCAGCGTTTGGCCAGCATCGTGTTTGACGGCAACTATGCGTATATGGCTGTCGGCGATTCGGGTATGAAGATTTTCAACGTTGCGAACCCCGCGGCACCGGTACTCGTCGGCAAAATCGCCACCCAGGGCCGCGCGGCATTTGTAAGCTACGGGGCGATAACCATCGGGGGGACACCAACGGGGCACATCTTTGTTTCCAACCGCAATCCCGTCCCCGGCATGAGCGCGATCAATGTTTCGGTTCCCGCAACACCGGTAACGTCGGCGTTTCTCGCAGCGCTGGCATCTCCGACGGGTTCGGCTTTTACTCCGTTGTACTCCAACGGGAAAGTCTATGTGGCGTACGGGACTGCAGGCCTGCGGATCATTGACGTTACGACGCCTTCCCAGCCTTCCGTTCTGTCAACGCTTTCGCTCTCGGGAGAATCGCGCGGAGTTGTTGTCAGCGGGAATTATGCCTACGTGGCGGCTATGGACTCCGGCGTGCATGTTGTCGACGTGACAAATCCCGCAAGTCCGGCAAGACTGAGTACGATCAAAACGTCGCGCGCTCGAGGTATCGCCATGAATGGCAATACTGTCTACGTCGGAACTCGCGACAGCGGTCTTGTTGTGCTGAATATCAGCACTCCCGCAGCCCCGACCTGGCTCACAACCGTACGCGGCCTCGATATCGAGGCTGTTGCCGCTGCAGGGAATGCCGTCGGCGTCAGCCTGTACAGCACGATTCGCTTCTACGATGTCACTCTCCCGTCGAGTCCGGTCCTCAAGGGGAGCACACCGACATTTAAAACCGGGAACGAAGGCTTCGCCATTGCGGGGAACTATGCCTATGTGCCCGATGGCGACAGCCTGAAGATTTTCGGCATCGCCGATCTCATGGCACCGACTCTGGTTTCGAAGATCAAAACCGGGGGGTATGGGTACGCGGCGGCGCTGGCAGGAGGGTACTGCTATGTTGCGGCGGAAGGTGCAGGGGTGCGGGCAATCAATATCGCGAATCCGGCAGTCCCGGTGGAAGATGGCTATTATGACGGCGTTCCCCAGTCCCGCGGTATCGCGGCAAATGGAGCATTCATCTATGCTGCCGAGAAAATCGATGGATTATCGGTTTACAAGAACGACCTCGTGACGGGGGTGGACGAACATGGAACAACCCCGATAACGTTCGATCTTCGCCAGAATTACCCCAACCCGTTCAATCCGACCACAAACATCACCATCGAGCTCGCTGAACGGGCGTTTGTCACACTGGAGATCTATAATCTTGTTGGACAGCGAGTTGCCGTGCTTGCGCGTCAACAGATGCCGGCAGGATCGTTCACTTTTTCATTCGACGCTTCTG
>DAIUKN010000115.1:0-7410 GCA_036848195.1 Bacteroidota bacterium | reverse complement strand
TGCTTTCATCGTAAGAGACCAATACGATGGATGGTGGTGGTTTTATGATGAGAAGTTTGTGCTAGTACTTGGCATCAAGGATTTTTCGAGTGTATGTGATGGCGGAGGGGGATTTGACATATTTAGCTACAAGGACATCTACCTTCCCCCTGGGGTCCCGGACCCGGAAATTAGTAGACTGATAGAACAACAAAGAGGTCACGATGTTACTGCGGTTATCTGGGATGCTCAAAATTTCAACCTTGATCCTAACGATGTCGGTGGCAGTCTCTGTGCCCTTTTCACTTACCCACCGATAGCTGTAGGAACTGCCAATGCTACGTCCAAGGACAATGATGTTTACGCTTGGCTACCGGACCCCTTCAGAAACAATTCCAATGCCTTTGGCTACACTGCAAAGGGAACGCTTACGGGCGGGGATGATAAGGTGTATAGACTCTTTTTCCTTTACCGACAAGTGTGGGATCCAAACGGCAAGAACTGGAATATTGTATGGAAACTACAGCTAACCCCTACCGGCAAATAATAGCCCACCGATTTGAATGACGGTCGAAGACTACTCACGATGCCCGGCCAGCGATGTCCGGGCTTCCTACTCACATTTTCGGAAAGGACAATGTCATGAAGATACTATCTCTTACTCTGTTGCTGATGGCGAGCATGGCATTTGTGCTGTTGGGGTGTTCGGATAATTCTGCTGTGCCTGTGTCGCCCACAGACCAGGCAGCAGGTGAGGCGGCTTCTCTTCAAAAAATCTCCTCCAGAGATTTCACTGGGGTAATGGTGCCAACTGGAGTCACCGACCCGGGTATTATCAAAGACCCTCATGGGAAAGTCCTGCTAAGGGGCCTCCGAGGGCCCATCTATTTCGCAGCTACATTTGCCGACGTTGGGCCTGACCTTCTTACTGGGCCGGGGGAGGTTGAAATAAACGGCATATCAGATTACAGCACAGGTGTAGGGCAATGGCAGGGAAAACTGACACTTACACCTGTTGCCGGTGGGGTATGGGAATTTACGTGGCATGGAACGGCTACGCTCGATGGGGTTACTTTAGAGTGGACTCTCCCTCTAAAGGAGGAAGGACATGGAAAGGGTGGTGGTCTGACCGGAATGCAGTGCCGGATGGAGAATATCATCACGGCGAACTTTCTGCTGAACAGCTGGACCGGTGCAGCCAAGGGGGTAGTCATATCACACTGAACCTGGTTTGGTGTAGACGAAGAAGCTTTTGCTCCCCCGTAGAGAGTGGAAGCCCTTCACTGAATGAGGCCCGGGCAGCGATGTCTGGGCTTCCTACTCAGATTTTCGGAAAGGACAATGTCATGAAGATACTATCTCTTACTCTGTTGCTGATGGCGAGCATGGCATTTGTGCTGTTGGGGTGTTCAGACAATTCGGCTCCCATAGGTGCACCGACTGACCAGGCAGGTCTCTCGTCCAGCTCATCTACGGTGTTGGCGAAGGCTGGTCCTCAAGGAGACCCGGCGCTCCTCGCCAGGATGCAGGAAGCGAACCAAATGCTGGCCGCACGGGGCTTGAAATTCGCCGTGGAATCTGTTGAGTTCTTCACGATCGGCGTTGGAAGGCCTGCTACCCGAATTCATCAGCAACCATTCCGTTGGGTCCCGAACGACCCAAGACGCGAGGCACAGGGGGACGATATCACGTACTTGTTTGATCAAAGCAACGGGGCTACAGCGAGCGGTCTCACTATCGCACAAACGGAAGCAGCCGTTGACAGGGCGATGTCAACGTGGGCTGGTGATAAAGCAATGAAGAAAGTCACCATCGTCAAGCGCGCGGACAATGGCGCCGATCCGACCATCTACGACTCCTTCTTTGGCTTTGGTACTTACGGGAATCCATTTCTGGCTGATATCGTCAACGCAGGGTGGTATCCCAGGGAATTTTTCGAGGCGGTTGGCGGAACGGGGGGAGGCCGTGGAATCCTGGGTTTCACCGTTACGTTCATCTTTACCTATACGGATGGGACTCCAACCGACATCAATGGCGACAATTACATGGACGTAGCGCTGAGTGAGACCTACTACAACGACACGTTCGGTAAAGCAGGCACCGACCGTGCAGGGTATCCTTGGGGAATTGACATTGTGTGGCCAGGGATTGACGTTGAGACTGTGGCGCTTCATGAGAACGGGCACGCGTTTGACGTGGGACATTTCGGCCCACCACCAGTCGCAGTCATGAATCCCGTCTATGGAGGAATCCGACATTCCCCATTGGCACCCGATGATGCCGGGTTAAACATCGTTTGGCAGAGCTGGCCGAACCCGTAGAGATGATTCCGAGAAAGGGTGATCAAGAAAGGCGCTTCGACAGTCCTGGTCTCTCCAGCGGAGTCTACTTCTACCGACTACTGGGGAGATTTCGTCTCAACTATGAGAAAGTTGGTGTTGAAGTAACCGAGTGTCTCGGGGGCCGATGAGGCCCCCGTTGTGCTATTTGAAGGGTGGGAAAGCAACGGATGGATGGATCTTCTGGAAGTATCAATCCCCTGATGGGAACCGGGTTCTGATCGACGAATTCCGGAAGGCGAAAGCGAAGCCCGCAGGTTGACGCGCGCTGCAGTTCATAGCCAGTTGCATCCGCTCCCCGATTTCAATATCTTTTACACGCAGCGAGACGCGTTCGAAACTTCCGTCGGAAAAATTTCTCCGCATGCCGCCTTCTATTCTGCATGGCATCGGAAGTGCCTGAACGAGTGGGAGGCGGTGTTCTGTTTCAGAGGTGGGAGCTGTAAACGAAACTGCTGCCTAAATTGGTTCGCAGTTCGGAAAACAGCTGCAGACGAGTGACAAGACTTGGCGATTACGGTGTGATTTTCTTCGGGGCGTAGCTCAGCCCGGTTAGAGCGCTTGCTTTGGGAGCAAGAAGTCGCTGGTTCGAATCCAGTCGCCCCGACATAAGAGTTGAGTATCGGATCCAATTGCGGAGCAGAACGGAATTCGGTATATTAATGGCCCCGTAGCCCTTCGACTTCTCGGAGATAAGGCTGAGAGGCCGCTCAGGGTTTCGACTAGAGTCGGCCCCGTAGCTCAAGTGGATAGAGCAACAGCCTTCTAAGCTGTAGGTTCCGCGTTCGAGTCGCGGCGGGGTCACGAAGATTGAGAATTAGAGGTTGAGCGGGAATGATTGATCCGCAATCTTCGATTCTCGATCTTCAATCTCTTCTTTTTCTAACCGCCCCCATCGTCTAGAGGCCTAGGACACGGGCTTTTCAAGCCTGTAACACGAGTTCGAATCTCGTTGGGGGCACACCTTTCTCGCGTTTCTTCTGCCAAGTGGTTACACAAGTGGTTACCATCAAGCCTCCTCTACACGGAGGCTTCTCTTTTTTCGTCCAAACGGGATGGCATCTACTACCTCTACTAGCAAGACGAGATTCGTCATCGGCACAAGGTCTCGACCCGCTGTAGGAAGAAGAAGTCGGCCTGGAATTCCTTCGATCGTTCCGGGAACGAGAGGTCTCTCGCCTGCCTGGTTCTCTTCACACCCTATTGAGCTATGATTCCTTTGGTATTAACTCTCATCAGTTGTACAAATGTGATGGCCGGAATCGTAGGCCCGGGAAGAAAGGCCCTCTGCAGTCCCCAATAGCCCGCTTCTGACCTGGCAGACTTATTGCATTAGCATCGGTAACTGTAGCCGTTCACTCACTCAACAATAATCTCGGAGTAAACCATGCGGTACGTTACCATAGCTGCGCTTACATTAATTGCTGCTCTCGCGTTCGGGCAAGTGACCGTCACCGGAACTATACCGGCAAACGGCTCGACATCCGTTGGAGTCAATTCTATCTTGTCGGTCACATTCAGTGCTCCGATCGACACGACGATGCCTTTCTCGCCGGGGAATGAATTACTGTCGAAAGTTGACAGCGTCAACGCCCTCTGGTAGAGCGCTGACCGCCGAACGTTTAATGCATCTGCAGTCCTTAGACCGAACAGTGCGTACTTTATTCTTGTCATGACCGTTAGCCCGCTTGGCGGTGGGGCGCTTCAGGTGCCATACGTGACCCACTGGTCCACCGGATCCACCTTCCCATCAAACCTCTATTCGGTAAGCGGGAGCGTCCTGTCTGGAGTGACCGGCGTTTCACCTGCAAACGCCATCGTTGCGATAAGCGAAAACTCAGTGATGGCAGGGGGCAATCCGAGATTTTTCGCCGCCGATGTCGCAAATGGGAGCGGCAATTTCACGATTCCCTATGTCCCCAGTCTGTTAGGCTACCCGATCGCGGCCAAGGACGCCAACGGCGACGGCCAGATCGATCCGTCCAAGGGGGATGCAATAGCCCAGGGCAACCCGTTGACCCCCACGGGAAACGTGACCGGTCTCGCTCTCACGTTCATGTCGCTGCAACCGTTGACCTGGGTTCCGGCGCGGGATTCGGCTCTCGCTTTTGCATCAACAAACCTTCCGGTGAACCGCCAGCTCCGTCAGGCATATTGCTGGGACGTCGACACTGCAGGCACGACATCCGATTGGAAATTTGTCTATACAGTCCCCGGGAATCCTCCTCCCAGCGTCGTCCGGGTCTCTGCCACAGGGACAGGTTGGGACAGCGATGGTCAGGGTTGGGACTGGATCTATCAATGCAAACCGATGCCATCAATGTCGACAGCGGCGATGGCTGACTCGATGATTGCGAAAGCAGAACGTGCTGGAGGCAAGACATTCCGGCAACAGAAACCCGCCGACAACGCAATCGTCAATAGAATCAGCCTCTATCTCGGCGATCTGCACCAGTCCAATTTCTGGCAGCTTGTGATCGATACGACCAAGTTCTACTGGGGAGCGGAATATCAGTATGCGAAGCAGATCACGCGCGACAGCAGTTACACCATCGCAAGGAAACTCTTCCTTGGCGATTGGGCGACGGGCAATATCCTTGGCCTCACCGGGGTGGCAGATGAGCCCGCATTCTCGGGCCCGGCTGCGTTCACTCTCGATCAGAACTATCCTAACCCGTTCAACCCCTCCACGACGATTCGCTACGGCTTGCCTCACAAGTCCCAGGTGTCACTGATGGTCTACAACACGCTGGGCCAGCTGGTCGCACAACTCGTCAATGGAGAAATGGAGGCTGGATACCACGAAGTCCGCTTTGACGCCTCAAGACTGTCCAGCGGCGTATATTTCTACAGGCTGCTGGCAGGGACGTATGTGGAGACGCGCAGGTTGCTCCTTCTCCGGTGACCCCTCGCGTCGATTGGGTGAAGAGAAGGCTCGGAGTTTCTCCGGGCCTTTTCCTTTGTACGCCCAGTCGTGCGGTAGCGGCTTTCGATGGTGTCCCGCGTCGATCAGCGTGATCACGATGCAAGGGATTAACTACTCTTTCATCCCTACGGCCGATTCATTTCTAGGCCTCATCCGGTATGCTGATGTAGGCAAGGTGTGCCTCCCTTCATCGCAGGAACAACGTTGGGGGAGCCGATGGAAGTAGTGTGCATGAAAGGACGCACCCAACGTTCCACATGCCGAAAGAACATCAGCGGGAAAACAACTCACTGCCAAAAGAGTTGCCGAAGGAAAGGGATGATCTGCATTGCAGCCTTGTGCACCACCGGCGATCAATACGAAATGGCCCGGAAATCGGTTCGAATGGTTCTTGCCACCACCCTCTCGCAACAGCCGCATTTGTTGCAGGCGCGCAATCGTTGAATGATTCTCGGCCGCAACGTTTGCAGTTGATCTGACAGCCATGAGGGAGAAAGACATGGCCAGAAAACGGTTCCTCGCGCAGACTTCGTTCCTATTTGTCTGCCCGGGGATCTACCTCCGTAGAGATACCGAACGCAACTTCTACTCCCCCCTGTAAGACGTTCTCTCTTGTGGCGGCAAGGGGAACGGTGATCTCTGTGAGGGCCAACTCACTGACTACTACCGTGCCAAGGCAGCGAGTCAACGAAAAAAGCAATTCATACAAATGACACCAGAACACCTCGAACAGTTGCGGAAAGCAAAGCGGCTGCTTGAAAACCCGGGCCTCACTGCAAAGATAACGGCTGCCATAGGCAAGCCGATAGAGAAGGGAATAGAATTACTTCCAGCCACATGGTCCAAAGTTGTCAACGATGCAACAAAGAGGGCCCTACAAACGGCCCTTGATGCCGCCCTCAGAACCTTTGGTAAGAATGCTCAATTGGAATCGAGCGACATCTGGCATAAAATTGCAGCAACTGCAAGTGGCGCAGGCGGGGGCGCGTTTGGACTCCCGGCGCTGGTCATCGAACTGCCGGTCTCCACAACAATCATGCTTAGATCTATTGCCGATATCGCTCGTAGCGAAGGCGAAGACATACGTTTCGTCGAATCAAAGCTCGCATGTCTTGAAGTCTTCGCATTAGGTGGTCGCGCATCACAAGATGATGCGGCCGAATCGGGGTACTTTGCCGTACGCGCTGCTCTTGCCAAGGCTGTTTCTGAGGCTGCCGAGTTCATAGCAGAGAGAGGACTCGCAAAGGAAGGGGCTCCCGTGATTGTTCGGCTGATTTCACAAATCGCTTCCCGTTTCGGCGTGAATGTGTCGCAGAAAGCCGCCGCGCAAGCAGTCCCCGCAGTTGGCGCTGTGGGGGGCGCCCTCATCAATCTGGCATTCATCGACCATTATCAAAACATGGCGCGAGGCCATTTCACGATTCGTCGACTTGAGAGAATATACGGCACGGACGTCGTGCAATCTGAGTATCACAAATTGAATAGCCAATGATCGAGATCCGAGGGAACCGTGATGGAGTCGCCGAAGTCTTTCAAACGAAACAGGATCGGCGACTTCAAGCTTGTGAGGAAGTGCTGGAGGGTTGTTCATGTGAACTCCAATGTATGCGTTTGACGAGAAGGTCGAACAGCTCTGACCGCTTCTACTCACTATTCAGCAATAGGAGGGCCCTATGAAAGTTGTGACATTCCTGAGTGTCATTGTTGCAGCTATTCTGGCCGCAGCCGCGTGGTACTTCTATCAGTCGGCGACGAGCGCACAGAGAGAAAGGGATGATCTGACAAACGGACGCGCAGAGTTGCTCACGCGAGTCAGCAACCTCGAACAGGAAAAGGCGGCCCTTGAGAACCGTCTGGAGACGCAGATGGCAAGTCTGTCCAAGGAGAAGGGACAGGAACTCGACCGCCTGCGATCAACGTATGATACCCTTGTCACCGATCTCAAGAGTGAAATCGAGCAGGGCCAGGTCACGATCACCAAAATGGCAGATCGGCTTTCGGTGAGAATGGTTGACAAAATCCTCTTTTCCTCCGGCGAGGCGGACATCACTCCGCAAGGAATAAAGGTCCTGGAACGGGTGGGGAAGGTGCTGAGGAATACCGAAAAGAAAGTCGTTCGTGTGGAGGGGCATACCGACGACGTACCCATCAGTTCTCGGCTGGCAG
>DAIUKN010000114.1:0-7424 GCA_036848195.1 Bacteroidota bacterium | reverse complement strand
CTCGAAACAGACTACCAGACCTTCAAGTCGAGCGGTTTTCGGAACGTTCTCCCCGTCTGGCTTTCCTTCTCTTCCATGAACGGCAAGCAGATCTCCGTGGAACAAAACGGCAGCCTGCTGAGCGGAACCGTCAAGGGTCTCAGCCCGGATGGCGGACTCATCCTCAATGCCGGTGGTGCGGAAAGGGTTCTGTTCGCGGGCGACGTCACCATCGTGGGATCTGACCGGGGAGGCGGCGCCCGTGTTGCTGGCCATTGACGTAGGCAATACGCACACCGTCATCGGCCTGTACGAAGGCGAACGCCTCGTTGCCGACTGGCGGATCGCAAGCCTGACGCATCGCACGGCCGACGAAAACTGGCTGGCAATAAAAAGTTTCTGCACCGAAGCAGGCATTCAACCCTCAGATATTTCCGGGGTCGGCATCTCATCCGTCGTCCCTGACCTGACCGATATCTTCGAGGCGATGGCCCGTAAGTACCTGAGAGTGGAACCCGTCACCGTCAGCGCGTCTCTGAACCTCGGCATTAAAATCCTCTATAAAGACCCGACCGCCGTTGGGGCCGACCGCATCTGCAATGCCATCGCGGGCTTCAGAAAGTACGGCGGCCCGCTGATTATTATCGACTTCGGAACCGCAACGACCTATGACGTCGTCTCAAAAGAAGGAGACTATCTCGGAGGGGTCATTACGCTGGGGCTCGAATCCTCGGCAGCGGAGCTCCACAGGCGGGCGGCAAAACTCCCCAAGATCGAGCTCCATTTTCCATCGTCCGTCATAGGGCAGGAGACGGTCTCCAGCATGCAGGCCGGCATCATGTTCGGAACCGTGGATGCCATCGAGGGGATCGTGCGACGAATACAGAAGGAACTCGGGGAGCAGAGCCGCGTCATCGCGACCGGAGGACTCTCCGGCATCATGGCCAGCCATACCGGCATCATCGAGGCCGTGGAGCCGTCACTGGTGCTCGACGGCATCAGGCTGATCTACGGGAAAGTCAAACAGATGTCGTCCTGACACCGCCCCGCTGGGGGATCAAAAAGAAGCCCGCGGCGTGAATCGCGGGCTTTTGTCGTTTTCCGGATTCCTACGGCGTTCCGAAGATCTTCACCGACGCTTGAGCCAGTTGCGCCAGCGGGGCGAAGTAGAGCCCCAGAACGAGCGTCGGCACAAGCAGGACAAGGACGGTCGATGTCTGCAGCCGTCCGAACCTCAAGGGTGCGGCTGCGGGTTCGCCGGCACGGAGGAACATGTTGCGGAAGATGCGCACGTAGTAGTAGAGGGAGATGACGCTGTTGATCGCGCCGACGATCGCCAGCCAAACCCATCCGTGGTTGATCAACGCGGCGAAAAGGTACAGCTTGCCGATGAACCCGGCCGTCGGCGGCAGACCTGTCAGCGAGACCAGGAAGATCGCCAGCGCAACCGCGAGAAACGGCGCGCGTGACCCGATTCCTTTGTAATCCTCGATATCCTCACTCCCCGTCTTGTTCGCGATCAACATCACCACGTAAAATGCGCCGAGGTTCATGAAGAGATAGACCACGAAATAGACCATGACCGCGGCCAGTCCCTCATTCGTCATCACCACCACGCCCATCAGCATGTAGCCGGCGTGTGCGATGCTCGAATACGCAAGAAGGCGCTTCAGGTTGTTCTGCCAGACGGCAATCAGGTTTCCCACGGTCATCGTCAGAACGGAGAGGACAGCCACGAGAACCGGCCATTCAAACCCTTGTATCGATCCCCAGGCTCCCACCGGCAGCGAAACCGCATTCGTATCGATGAAGGTCACTTTGAAGAAGCGGATCAGCATGGCAAAGCCCGCGGCCTTCGAAGCGACCGACAGGAATGCAGTAATCGTGATCGGGGCGCCTTCGTACACGTCCGGTGCCCAGAAGTGGAACGGGACTGCAGAGATCTTGTACCCGAATCCCGCCAGGGTCAACACCCCTGCAATCAACAGCGCAAAGCCCGTGGTCCCTCCTGTTGCCAGCACTTGCGGAAGCACCTGGTTGATGGCATAGATATCCAGAGATCCCGTCAAGCCATACAGGATGGAAATACCGTACAGCATCAGGCCCGACGAAAGCGCGCCATAGATGACATACTTCAGTGCCGCCTCACTGGAATCGGGCGCCTCGCGCGTGTACCCTGAGAGAATGTAGGACGTGATCGACGAGAGCTCTATGGCAAGGTACATCATGAGGAGGTTGCTGGCCCCCACCATCAGCATCATGCCCAACGTGAGGGCAACGAGCAGGAAGTAATACTCGCCCAGTTTTCTCCCCGGCGAATTCAGCTCCGCGGAGGAGAGGGAGAAAACGACGACGAGGATGGCGGAAAGGACGATGACCAGTTTGAAGAACACGGCGAACGGATCAACCGCCAGCATGTTGCCGAAAATGGAGGCGTGGAGGCCCGACTGCCCCAGCACCAGGATCCCCGTCACCAGAAGCCCGGCCATCACAACGGCGGACACTACCGCCGACGTCCGGCGGAAGATCAGATCGGCGGCAATCCCTGCCAGGAGCGTGATCGTCAGGGCGATCTCCGGGGAGAACAGCGAAAGGTCTTTCAGTATCTGCTCACTCATTGGCGATATCCAGGTTCAGGAATCCGTGCACAATATTGCTTAGTTGACGCCGAGCATTCCCGCAGAACCGGTATGCTGCAGCAGCTCCGCCAGGGTGTTCAGCGATGCATTCATCAGGTTCAGCACCGGCGCCGGATAAATTCCGAGGAAGATCACAATGATCGCCAGCGTTGCGAGCATAAACGTCTCCCTCCCGTCCATGTCGGTCAGGTTCTTCCATTTGTCCGGAATGCTTCCAAGAAACACCCGCTGCAGGACCCAGAGCATGTAGCCTGCCGTCAGGACAATCGTCACGGCGGCGATGATCGTGAGCGTCTGGAACGTCTGGAACGCCCCGAGGAGCGAAAGCGCTTCGCTGATGAAGCCGCTCAGGCCCGGGAGCCCGAGCGCCGCAAAGAAGGCCACCGTCATGATCCCGGCATAGCGCGGCATCTGGTTCATCAATCCGCCGAACTCGTTGACGCCTCGCGTGTGGGCGCGATCGTAGATCACGCCCACGATAAGAAAGAGCATTGCCGTGATCGTGCCGTGATTGAACATTTGGAAGACGGCACCCGTCATCCCTTGCGTGTTCATGGATGACATCCCCAGGACCACAACCCCCATATGGCTGATGCTGGAGTAGGCAATCAGCTTCTTGAAGTCCGTCTGTGCCATCGCAACCAGCGCCCCGTACACCATGCTGATGACGCCAAGGAGCGCAAGCTCCCACGCGAAATGCTTCATGGCATCGGGGAAGATCGGGAAGCTGACGCGCAGCATGCCGTACGTGCCCATCTTCAGCAACACGCCCGCCAGGATCACGCTGATCGGGGTCGGTGCCTCAACGTGCGCGTCGGGGAGCCACGTGTGGAACGGGAAGAGCGGGACCTTGATCGCAAATCCGATGAAGAGCGCGAAATACGCCAGGTATCGCCACGATGTTTCGAATCCTGCCAACAGCGATCCCGGAACGAGGTTCCCCGGGTCCATCATCGCCAGCATATTGAACGTGTAGACCTTCTCCATCCCCTGCGCGCCGGTCTTCATGGCCTCGGTCACCGACCGGAGAGTGCCGGCCGGGTCTATGTAGACGTTGGTGCTGAAGTAGAGCGCGATCATGGCGAGCAGAATCAGGACGCTTCCCAGCAAGGTGTAGAGGAAGAACTTGATTGCTGCATATTCACGCCTCGGTCCACCCCAGACACCTATCAGGAAGTACATGGGAAGCAGCATGACCTCCCAGAAGACGTAGAAGAGGAAGAAGTCCAGGGCGACGAATACCCCCATCATCCCCGTATTCAGCAGGAGGAGGAGGGCGAAGTACCCCTTCTCGGAGCGGTCGATCGTCCAGGAAGAGATCGTGGCGATGAAGCTGATCAGGGCCGTCAGGAGTACCATCACGACACTGAGCCCATCGATTCCGACCAGGTACTCGATGTGCACCCTGCCAAACCATGCCACGCTCTGGACATCAATCCAGCTCGCTCTCTCCACGAACTGCATCCCCGCCTGCGTGTTGATACCCGCCATGCCGCGGTCAAACTTCGCGAAGATCACGATGGCGAGAAGAACCTGCAGGATCGTGACAAAAAGCGAGGTCCATCGAATCGCCGCCCGGGCATCCTTCGGCATCATGAGGACGGCGATCATACCCAGAACAGGCAGGAAGGTAATCCAGGAGAGAACCCCTATGCCAAGTATCGTAAATTCCATTACTGTCTCCACCAAGGTTTAGTCAAAGAAAATCCGTCGTCCAGGCGGCATCAGACGAGCCTGAACACAAAATAGAAGATCATCACACTCAACACCGCAAAGACGATGTACGTTTGCACCTTTCCGGTCTGGAATTTCCGGAACAGGAGTCCTGCAAAGCCCGACACGTAGGCCGTTGCGTTCACGAGACCGTCGATGACCCCGGAATCGAACTTGCCGCTGATGAAGGAAATCCCCTTCGTCAACAACCCTGCACCGTTCACAACACCGTCGATGATGGTATTGTCGAACCACCGGAGCGCACGCGTGAGAACCAGCACCCCTTCGACAACCACGCCGTTGTAGAGCTCGTCAAAATACCACTTGTTTGACAGGAACGTGTGAAGAGGCTTGAGGCTTTCCGCGACACGGTCCGCGCTGATCTTCTTCCAGTAGTAGGTGGTAAAGGCGATCAGCATTCCGAGCGTCGCCACAAGAAGAGAGAGGCCCATTGCCGGGAGATGGGCATGATGAAGTGCCTGCTCAAACACGTGATTTGTGGCGGGGGCGACCGACGCCGGTGTGACCGACTCGGGACGTTCCATGGCGCGGGCGATCCAGCCGTCGGCGGCACCGAACGGGTTAAAGCTGTAGAAGACAAAGATCGACAGGACGGCCAGGATGATCAACGGCACGGTCATGACCCTGGGCGATTCGTGAATATGTTCCAGCCGGCGGGCGTCGCGGTGATCGCCCAGGAAGGTGATGATCACGATCCGGAACATATAGAATGCCGTCAGACCGGCCACCAGGAACCCCACGATCGGAATCAGGACGTGCCCGGAGAGCCCGCCGAATGCCAGCGTTCCGGCCAGGATCTCGTCTTTGCTCAGGAATCCGGATGTGAGCGGGATGCCTGAAATGGCCAGCGTATAGATCACGAAGGTCCAGAACGTGATCGGCATCTTCGTCCGTAGTCCGCCCATATTCCTGATGTCCTGCGGATCGGTCTGGTGGTCACCCTGATGATGGAGGGCATGATGCATTGCATGGATCACCGAACCCGAGCCGAGGAAAAGTCCCGCTTTGAACATTGCATGGGTCACAAGGTGGAAAAAGCCCGCCGTGTAGGCGCCGACGCCGAGCGCCATGACCATGTACCCGAGCTGGCTGATCGTCGAATACGCAAGGACTTTCTTGATATCGTTCTGGGCGATGGCGATGGTCGCCGAAATGAACGCGGTTATCGCACCGGTATAGGCGATGACCAGGAGGGCGTCGGCGGTCATCATCGGGAATGTGCGCGCAACCAGGTAGACGCCCGCCGCGACCATAGTCGCGGCATGGATCAAGGCACTGACCGGCGTCGGGCCTTCCATGGCATCGGGGAGCCAGACGTGGAGCGGAAACTGAGCCGACTTGCCAACCGCGCCGCAGAAGACCAGGACCCCGGCAGCGGTGAGCCAGCCTTCACTGCCATAGGGCAGGTGGCCGCCGCGGATGCCTTCGAAGATTTCTCTCAGGCCGAAGGTGTGAAAGGTCTGGTACAGGATCGCGATGCCGATAAAGAATCCGACGTCGCCGATCCGATTGACGATGAACGCCTTCATTGCAGCATTGGATGCGCTTTTCTTCTCGTACCAGTGACCGATCAGCAGGTACGAGCTGATTCCCACCAGTTCCCACCCGACGTACAGGAGGAAGAAGTTGTCGGCCAGAACAATCATCAGCATCGAGAACGAGAAGAGACCCAGAAATGCAAAATACCGCGAGTACCGGACGTCACCCTGCATGTACCCGATGGAGAAGTAGTGCACCAGCGTACTGATCAGCGCGACGACGGCGACCATGATCGCCGAGAGGTTGTCGACCTGGAAGCCGAGCACGATCTTCAGCGGGCCGATCCCGGGCACATTGTGCATGTCCACCCAGGTGAAATTCAGGGCAATGATGTCATCGTGGTAGTTCAGCAGCTTCTGCGCGAGGACGATCAGGGCCAGACCCAGAACCACGGTGATGAGAGAGGTCTCAAGCCAGTCTCCCTGACGGGGGAGCTTCTTGCCGAAGAACAGCATCAGGGCAAATCCAACCAGCGGAAGCACGAGGATGCTGACCGCTGTCATGATGAGGGTATCAGGCGACATGGGGATGGTCATCGGGTGTGTGGTGCCAATTGCGAATACGAGATTACTCTTTCATGGTACTGATTTCGTCAACGTTGATCGTCTGGAAGCGGTGGTAGATATTCAAGACGATTGCCAGCGCGATCGCCGCTTCCGCCGCTGCCAGAATGATGACAAAGATGGCGGCCACCTGCCCGTCCAGGTTCGTGCCGCGATACCGGGAGAAAGCGATCAGATTGATGTTCGCGGCATTCAGCACCAGCTCAACGCCCATCAGGACCAGGATGGCGTTCCTTCGGGTGGCAATCCCGTAAATGCCCAGAGCAAACAGGATCGCGCTCACGATGAGAAAGTGCGCGAGCTGGACGTTCGGGAGCCAGGCCAGGAACTCGCCGAAAAAAGTATTGGAAGATTCCATCATTTCTCCGAGGGTTTACGTGTCCGCCGGGCCGTCATCGCCGCGCCGATCAGGGCAACCAGAAGCACGACGGACGCGACTTCAAAAGGAAGAAGATATCCGGTCATCAGCATCTCGCCGAGGGTCTTCGTCGTAGACGGCACGGCCGACGGAGGAGCGACTGACCCTTTCCATGTGGAATAGAAGAGGCCCGCAAATGTCCCTGCGACCACGGCCACGATCACAAGAGCCGGGACGGTGTTGATCGTGCCGGTCTTGAGCTCGACGTTCACCACTTTGTTGGTCAGCATCACGCCGAACAGCATGAGCACCAGTATTCCGCCGACATAGATCAGCACCTGCGTCACAGCAAGGAAGTCGGCATGCAGCAGCACGTACAATCCGGCGACACCGAAAAAAGTGAAGAGGAGCGAAAAGGCAGAGTAGATGATGTTCTTCGAGAAGACCACAACGAACGCCGAAGCGACGGTGATCAGCGCGAAGAGATAGAAGACCACATCAAAGTATTGCATGCGACATCAGGATCTGGTTTCTGGGTTGGAGGATGGATCCGTCGGCGGCTGGACCGGACCGGGAGTTCCGCCCGTTGCGGGAGCCGGGCTTGCAGCCGGC
>DAIUKN010000113.1:0-7447 GCA_036848195.1 Bacteroidota bacterium | reverse complement strand
TGCCGCCGCAGTTTGTGACAGAAGAAGCCCAGCGGACATCGGGCTGGAATTTCGATTCACCGATCCGGGCGAACGCCTTAATTCTGAACGTTCTTCTGGAGACAGATCTGAACAACGTCAACATCCCTCGATATATGGAGTATCTCTCAAAAGTGTACCGAAGCTCATCATGGTACAGCACGCAGGATGACGCATTCACGCTCCTTGCGTTCGGGAAGGCGGCGAGACTTGCCTCGGCGACAAAGGTTGAGGGGACCGTGGCGGTTGGCGAGAAGCAGTTCGCCTACAAGGGCGGGAACCAGAAGTTGGACATCGAGCCGTATGGCCAGAAGGTGACCCTGTCCATGACCGGAACCGGCCGGGTCTATTATTCAATCGTGACAGAGGGAATCCGCTCCGATGGTGTCGTCCGGATCGAGGACAGGAACCTGCAGGTACGACGGGAGTTGCTCGACCGGAGCGGGGCTGCTGTCAATCCTGCGTCAGTCCGTCAGAATGATCTGATCGTCGTGAAGATTACGCTGAACTCCGGCGTCGACCGACTCGAGCATGTGGCAGTCACGGATCTGCTCCCGGCGGGATTCGAAATCGAGAACCCGAGGATAACGGAAACCTCCAACTATGCGTTCATCAAGAACCCGTCAGTTCCCGAGTATATGGATATTCGCGACGACCGGATCAATCTATACACCAGTTTCCGCGGCAAGCGGCAGCAGACGTTCTACTATGCCGTCCGTGCCGTCACAGCCGGCACGTTCCAGTACGCGCCCGTCGTTGCGGAGGCCATGTATGATGCGAATTACTATTCGGCGAGCGGGCGGGGGGTTCTAAGTGTAAGACCCGTGAGGTCTACAACAGGATCGTCCGAGTAAGACCTCACGGGTCTAACCAAAACAAAACACACAAGGATTCACGTATGCAACCCTTGCCGACCCTGGAACCCGGGAAATATTTCCACATATTTAACCGTGGCAACAACCGCGAGAACCTATTTCTCGAGGAACGCAACTACTCATACTTTCTGGAGCTCTTCTTCCGCCACGCCGGTGTCGTATCGGATCTGTACGTCTACTGTCTCATGAAAAACCATTTCCACCTGCTTGTGAGAATACGAACGCCGGAAGATCAGCATAAAGCGTGGGAGTTGCGTCAGGGGCTTGGGAACGTCCCCAGGGATTTCAAGACGAAGGATCCGATTCAGGAGTATTCCAATTGGTTCAACAGCTACGCGAAGTCCATCAACAAGGCGTATGACCGAACTGGGAGCCTCTTCCAGGAGCGGTTCGGCCGCAGAGAGGTCGAGGGGCGAATGACTCTGCAATGTGTTGTGCAGTACATCCATCTCAATCCCCAGAAGCACCGATTTGTCAAGGATTTTCGGACGTATCAACATTCGTCGTACGGAGAAATGGTCTCGGATGGGCCCACGTTGCTCAAGAGAGAAGAAGTTTTGGCCTGGTTTGGCGGCAGGTCCAAGTTTGACAAGGCCCATGCCCTGGTTGCCGGCGACGGGATGATTCACACAATAGAAGGTGATGAGCCTGAAGAGCTGGAAAGGGAAACATAACTTTTGAAAATCCGTACACGTGTTGTAGAAGCAGGCATCCATCATCGACAAGGGAGCAAATCCATGGATCCATCATCGACACAGAATGATCCCGCCAGTCAAGGCCAGACCGACGCGCAAAGGCGGTCCAAGAAAGATCGTGGGAGCATCATCGGAGGGATTGTCCTGATTGTCCTCGGTCTGCTGTTTTTGCTGGAACGGCTTATCCCCGATGTCCGTTTTTCGGACTACTGGCCGCTGATCCTTGTCGCAATCGGGGTCGGGCTACTCTGGAATTCACGCCGTCCAATCTAGGAGGGTCTAGCGATGAAACCGGGCAGGCTGTTCTGGGGCGCTTTCTTTCTGGTTCTCGGGCTCTTGCTGATTGCCGACCGAACGGGGTCTCTTACGCTCCAGTGGTACGCCTGGTGGCGGTTCTGGCCGCTGCTCCTCGTTCTGGGCGGGATAGCCCTTCTCTTGCGCGAGTCGAAAATCCTGTGGGTTGTCGTTGCGCTTGCCGGGGCCGCCGTTGCAGTTGTGGCCGCCTCGGTACTGAGTTTCTCGTGGATTGACGGTGACTGGAAAGGAAGCCGCGAAGTCCATGCTCAGGAGTTTGTGGTACCGCTCGAGGAAGCCACCGAACGGGCGTCGTTCGTCTTTGAGTCCGGGGCGGGGGGATGCATTCTGCAGGATACGACGAAGGCGCTCGTTGCCGCGAACACCGAGTGCAGCTTCGGGGAGTACAAACTCGAGCAGACGACCGGGGAAAATCAGCAGGAGGTCAGGTTGACGCTCGAGGGGAAGCACGGAGGGTGGAACCTCGGCCGGATGGACAACCGTGCAGAGGTACGACTGAGCACACTGCCGGCATGGGACCTTGATTTTTCGCTCGGCGCGGCCCGGGTGGACATTGATCTCCGCCCCTACACGGTCGAACACCTCAGGCTTAAGTCGGGAGCCGCCAAGGTCACGCTGAAGATTGGCGCGCGAGGATCGGAGACAAGGGTGGATGTGCAAGCGGGCGCATCCTCCATCAGAATCGAAGTGCCGGAGTCTGCAGGGTGCGAAGTGTTTGCAGAGGCGCCATTGTCAAGCAAGAAATTCCCCGGCTTCACGAAGATCGGGACGGGTGAATACAGGACCGACAATTACGACGGCGCGGCGCAGAAGATCAGCATCAGGATGAAGGCTGGGGTCTCGAGCATGAGGGTGACGCGGTACTAGCGGATTTCTTCGAACTGCCCGGTCTTCCTGTTTTTTCTGACGTTGTCCCACTGAAAGCACCTCCCGTTCATGGCGATGTAGACGCCGGGCGGGAGGGTCTGGACGAACGCCAGGGCGCTTCCCAGATTGAACAATCCGTCTGAGCTTCCAAATTTGTAGGGGACCATTGCGCCGGTGAGCACGATGGTCTTGTTCTTTACAGCCGTCCCGAGCGCCTTTGCCGTCACTTCCATCGTGTCTGTGCCGTGGGTGACGATGATCCGGTTCTCCCGCGCCCGGCCGCATTGCTCGACGATCAACTCCCTGTCAGCGTCGGTCATATCGAGACTGTCGACCATCATCAGGGTCCGGGTGGCGACATCGACCTCTGACCTTCCGAGCCTCAGCATCTCGGGGAGGTGGGTATCCTTGAAGTAGAGCTTGCCGTCGAGCTCGTTGTATTCCTTATCGAACGTCCCGCCGGTGATAAAGAGCCTGATCGCCGTCATGCCATCTCCAGAATCCTACCGTACAGCACATCGAACCGAAAGCTCTTTGCCTGGCTCCGCGATTCGATGTACTCTGCGACCTTCTCCAGGCGGAGGGGGATTGCCATGATTTTCTCTTGCGCTTTGCGGCCGACATCGTTCAGGTAGCTCAGCACATCGATGTTCCAGATGGAGATCAGGTTTTCGATGATCTTCTTGTAGTCTCGTGGTCCGTAGATGCCCGCGCGGCGAATGACGTCGGCGTACTCATTGAAATTGGAGATCGAGATCCCGGGCATGTCGATACTGGGCATGATGGAAGAAGCCGATTCCAGCGCCTGGTTTGGATCGCGCGAAAGAATTTCCTTGAAGACCTGCATGTAGAAAGAATAATGCTTCGATTCGTCCTGCGCGATCTTCTGGGCTATGGAGTAGAGCAGCGGCTCCCGGTCGGCGGCCAGTTTCCCGGTGTTCAGGTGCGAGATCTGTGTCGCCTTCTCCTGGCAGGTCGTATAGATGAAGATTTTGTACGGATCGCCGCCCCAGTCGGGGTTGAATCCAGAACGGATGTAATCGAACTGCAGTCTTTCCAGGATGCGGAAATTCAGAAGCCGTGAGTCCCTGACATAGTCTCGCAGGATATTCCCATGGCGGTCCTCCTCCGCCGTCCAGAGCTTGTTCCACATGCTCCAGAACGTCCGGCTTCCGAGGTTGTCGGAGATCAGGCGGTGGAAGTGGGGGAGCCCCTCTTCGGTCAGGATGTTGATGGTTAGCGCAACGCGGACAGAGTCGGGGAGCCCGCGGGCCAGCTCCTGAAGCCGGTATGCGGCCTGGTTGTCCAGGTCTGATTCGCCGGCGGGGAGGAATTCCGATGGAAACCAGAGTTCGCGCTTCGACTCATGCTTTTCGATGAACTCCTTGACCACCGGCTCGAGATCCGCCATCACTTCGAGTTTTGAGGCGAAGGACTTCTCCAAAGGGCGCTTTTCTGTCGACATCTTGACCTCTCCGTGATATGCCAAATAACAAAAAAGACCGCGCTCCGCGGTCGGTGTCCGTATCCTCAAAGTGCCCGGATACTGTAACCGGCTTACTCTCATAACGATAGCGGTTTTTGTGTTCAGTTGCAATCGGTGGGTGAAGGGCGTATTTTGATGCATAATCCCATCGGCGCTTGTCAGAGACGGCACGGAGGAGGGAAGCGAGGCTTGGGTTTCACAACTCTCGATTACGCCATTGTCGGCCTGTACCTGACCGGGGTTACCGTTGCCGGCATCATCCTCTCCGGCAAGCAACGGACCTCCCTGGACTACTTTCTCGGGGGGAAGCAGATGGCGTGGTGGTCGGTGGGCTTTTCCATCGTGGCGAGCGAGACCAGCACGCTGACGTTCATCAGCATCCCCGGGCTTGCGTACAAGGGGAACATGTTCTTTCTTCAGCTCGTCTTCGGCTACTTCATTGGCCGTTTATTAGTCAGCCTGCTGTTCATCCCTGCCTACTATCGGAAAAATCTCGAGACCGCCTACGACTTCCTTGGCCGACGTTTCGGCATTCCGCTCCGGAAGTTCACCTCGTCGGTTTTTATCGTCACGCGTGTGCTCGCCTCGGGAGTACGGCTGTTTGCTACCGCGATCCCCGTGCATATTATCACAGGCCTCGACTATGCAACAAGCATCCTCATCATCGGCCTCTTCACTCTGACGTACACATACCTTGGCGGACTGAAGGCTGTTGTGGCGATGGACGTGGTCCAACTCTTCATCTATCTCAGCGGTGCGGTTGCTGCCATGATTCTGATTCTCCACCGGCTGCCCGACGGCTGGGGCGACGTCGTACGATTCGCGACTTCCGGAGCTGAAGACAAATTTGCGATCTTCAATCTGCGCGGCGCCGGATCACTGATGGAATTCCTCTCGTCACCCTATACTCTGGCCGGTGGTCTGTTGGGCGGCACGTTTCTCACGATGGCGTCCCACGGAACGGATCAGCTCCTGGTGCAGCGACTTCTGGGTTGCAGGTCGCAATGGGACAGCCAGCGGGCGTTGATGCTGGATGCGACGCTCATTGTTCTCCAATTCGCCTTCTTCCTCGTTCTCGGAATCTGTCTTTTCGCCTTTTACGGAGGAGTGTCGTATCAGCAGTTGGGGCTTTCTTCATCCGATGAGATCTTTCCGAAATTCATCGTTGAAAACCTCCCGGCCGGGATTGCGGGGTTGGTGATCGCCGGAGTCCTGGCCTCGGCCATGGGGACACTCTCTTCGTCCATCAGTTCCCTCGCTTCCTCCACGTTTCTCGACCTGTTCAAGATGACGGCGCGCGGCCGCTCGCTCGATGGTGCAGCGGAAATCCGGTGGTCCCGCATCCTGACACTCTTCTGGGGCGTTGCGCTGATCGGCGGTGCATTGCTCTTCACTGATACCAGGAATCCGGTCGTCGAACTGGGGCTGAAGATCGCCTCTTTCACATACGGGGGGCTGCTTGGAACATTTTTCCTCGGCCTCTTCTTTCATCGAGTATCGCAGCGGGATGCCTTTGTCGGATTCATTGCCGGCTTGCTGGCGATGGTCGCGGTCATGACCATCACCAGCATCGATTACACATGGCACACGTTCATCGGGAGCGCGGTCACCATCCTCTTTGGTAATCTCAGTATGCTTCTGCGCCGTCCGGGATCTGCCGGGAATATGGTAGGTTGACAAGCCCGGTCCCTCGATTCTTGATGGAGTAGGATTGATTGGGGGCCCATTCGCAATTTTCGTCAGATAAGCACATGGGTGACCGCTGACACAAGTCATCACGGCCGGGACTAATCGATACGGTCGGCACGGGAAGTGTGGTGATGAGACGTCTCCACTCATTCCACTCAAAGGGCGACCTTTTCCGGCGTCTGTAACTTGACAGTGCCATCGATATTTCCTATATTTTTCATAGTTCATTTTACGGTTGCGTGCACCTGGTACTTCTTTCCTTGCAGCCGGTCGATCCCCTTTCTCGTTCTTTCCTCTTCAGCACGGCACATGAAATACGAGCATTCTTCCAATTCAGGAGCGTGATATGAGGGCACTCTACCTTTTTGTAATCGCTGCCTTGTTCCTGTCTACCCTCTGCCTTTACGCCGGTACAACTGGCAAGATCGTCGGCACTGTGACGGACTCCAGAACGGGTGAGCCCCTGCCAAGCGTCAACGTGACTGTGGCGGGGACGTCACTAGGAGGTTCCTCGAACATCGAAGGGTATTATATTATCCTGAATGTTCCTCCGGGCCGGCACAAGATCAACGCCTCCCTCGTGGGTTTCAAGACTTCGACGGCGGTGGATGTCCGTGTGGATATCGACCAGACGACCTCGCAGAACTTCAAGCTCGTAGAAGAGGCGATCACCGGCGAGGAAATCACGGTCGTTGCCAGTCGCCCCGTGGTCCAGAGGGACGTTGCTGCAAGCCGGGCCAACATCGAGATCGCCGAGGTTGAAAAGCTCCCTGTTTCAACAGTCGTTGGTGCTGTGGGACTTCAGGCCGGCGTGCAGGGGCTTGAGATTCGAGGTGGCCTCCAGTCAGAAACGGCCTTCATGGTCGATGGTCTGGTCATGAGAGACGAACGGACGAACGCCCCCTACACGGGTGTTTCTCTCCTCTCGGTTGAAGCCATCCAGGTCCAGACTTCCGGGTTCAGCGCAGACTATGGCAACATCCGTTCCGGCGTCATCAACGTCGTAACCAAGGAGGGGAGCAAGTCTAACTACACTGTTGCGTTCCTGGGTCGCCTCGCGCCGGCCCGTCCGAAGCACTTTGGCCCCTCCATTTACGACAAGAACTCCTACTGGGTCCGGCCTTTTGTGGACGATGCTGTTGCCTGGACCGGGACCCAGAACGGCGCGTGGGATCCTTGGACGCAGAAACAGTACCCCTCTTTTGAAGGGTGGAACGCGGTCGCTGCGAAATACGTTTCCACGGCCGATCCGAATGACGACCGGACGCCGGAAGCTCTCCAGCGGCAGTTTTTCTGGGAGCGGCGCAAGATAGCGGAGGTCACGAAGCCCGACTACGACATCGACATGACGCTGGGTGGGCCCTTCCCCTTCTTGAGCGAATATGCCGGCAATCTCCGGTTCTTCGGGTCATACCGGAAGACCCAGAACATGTACCTGATCCCGCTCTCGGATGACGCGTACCGGGATTACAATGGTTCGTTGAAGCTCACTGCGGATATCA
>DAIUKN010000112.1:0-7544 GCA_036848195.1 Bacteroidota bacterium | reverse complement strand
GCGGTGCGAGCGGGGAAACCGCTGATCTCGTTCGACTACTATCTTTCCGAGACGCGCCCCGAAGCCGATGCTGCGGCCGATCTTCAGGAGCTCGCGGCCGTCAACGCGAAGCGCCCGTACTTCCTCCTGATCCATATCCGTGAATACAGCGATCTCCAGCGCACAAAGAATATCCTCGACAGGCTGGGAAAGGATTTCGAGGTCGTCCCGCTCGACGTGTTCCTGAAGTTCGCAAGTGAGGCGCCGACATTTGAGGAGCGGTATCTGAAGAATTGAGCAAGCCGCGAGGCGCCCGTCTGCCCGAGGGGTACCTCGAAAGCGTGGGGCCTGGAAGCAGGTTTCAGCGAATAAAGAAGGTGTAGTAGGGCTTATCGCCAGCCATACGCAGAAGGAGCAGCGCTAACTCCCGCGCGTGGTAGTCTCCCCACATCGTCGCTTCCCCCGACGGAATCTTTCGTCCGGGAGAGATGCTGTCCCACCCGTTGGGGCGGTGATAGACTGAATGGAGGATGAGGCCCTGGTGTCCGGGCTTTGTGCATAGATACGGCTCCGAGAAAACGGTCTTCGCGATCGTCAAACCGGCTTTGCCGTACCGGTCACCCTCCTCCTTCCGCCCGATCGCGTTCAGGTAATTCCCCAGCCGGACAAACCCCTGTGCAGCGATAACCGCGGCCGAACTATCAACCGGCTCATGATCGTTGAACGGATCAGCCGCGCGGTTCAGATAATCACCCATGCGCGATAACCCCGGCGCGCCGGTATCCCAGTATGGCACTCCGTCGGTGGGGGTGTACTGGACGTAGAAATCTGCAGCAGCTTCTGCAGTCTGTGTGAATCCCGCCAGCACTTTCTCCTTCCCCCCGTATGCCTCAAACGTTGCCGCTGGAAGCGTGGAGAGAAACTCCAGCTCCTCAGCGAAGCCGCAGATGATCCAGGCGAGTCCGCGTGTCCAGGTTGTAAAGGGAGAGTACCCCTGTTGACTGCTCGGACACCGATAAGAGCCGTCGGTCAGGTTAAAAATGGATTCGTGAGCTACACGCCCGCGGACGTCGTAGATGTCCCGTCCCGTCCCGAAATAGACGTTGTACCTGGCCGTCGATTCAGCGTGGCGGATGAGACGATGGAGGAGCGAAATCCGCGCGTCTCTCTCCCCCATGAGCACGTGTCCAAGCTGGTGTGCCAGAGCCAGCGAGCGGAGCGATCGCACGGTATCCGCAAAGAGAGAGTGGGGTCCGTTGAACGAATGAATGAATCCAGCGTCATGGCCGATGTCCGTCCAGCGAGCCGCCTGCACAGCCCCGCTGACCTTGAGAGCCATTTCATAGAAATTCTTCTCCCACTCGTCATGGGCAATGCGACCTTCGCGCATCAGGCGGTGAAGATTCCCGTACGTGCTGACGTTGTTGAATCCGTGATCGTGAACACCCGTATGACTTACATGCGTCGCCATATGCTGGACGGTGGCTTTCCGACCGATCTCAAGAAAGGCCTCATCACCAGTCGCATCGAACTGAAGGATCGCCGATCCGTACTGAAACCCCTCTGTCCACTCGGTCCACCCGCGTGACGCATAGCGGCCCTCGACGGTGAAGACCGGCGTTCCTTTCGTCGGATCCCATTCACGCTGAAGCCGCAGGATCTTCTCCGCAGACAGATCGAACAGCTTCTGGATACCTGAAACAAGCGATCCGGCGTCCAGAGTGTTGTCGATCACAACCATGGCTTCTCCGTTTCTTTCAGAGTCGTCTGAGATGGAATCCGCCGTCGAGGTAGATGACCTCCCCGGTG
Organism: Bacteroidota bacterium; assembly: GCA_036848195.1. Lineage (GTDB taxonomy): Bacteria > Bacteroidota > Ignavibacteria > UBA10030 > UBA6906 > DAIUKN01. The sequence continues at coordinate 5,756 of DAIUKN010000112.1, read as the reverse complement.
GAGTAAGGAAACTCTCCGGTCACGAGTGCGCCGACGGCCCGGCCGACGTCCTCCGGCTGGCCCCACCGCCGCTGCGGCACGACCCCTTCCCTCATCATCGTGTCGTATTTCTCCTTCACACCGCTGGTCATGTCCGTGGCCATGATACCGGGGCGAAGTTCATAGACATGAACCCCCTGATCGGCGAGCCGGAGCGCCCACAGCTGCGTGACCATTGAGAGTCCAGCTTTGGAGATACAGTATTCCCCCCGGTTCAACGAAGCGGTATCCGCCGAAATGGAGGAATTGAAGATGACGGTGAATCCGTGCGGGAGGGCGGGTGCCGGTTTCTGCCCCAGCCAATAGTTGACGACCTGCTGCGTCAGAAAGAACGGCCCTTCGAGATTGATCCGGAGGACTTCTTCAAACGATTCCGTGGATGTTTCCGTCACGTCGACGCGCACGCGCGGGCCGACGCCGGCGTTATTGATCAGCGCGTCAATCCGGCCAAGGCCGGCCAGAGTTTCCTCTACAAGACGCTTCCGGTCCGCAACCGCGCCCACATCAGCCCGCACAGGGATAAAGCTCTGGGCTTGTGAGATCTGGCGCTGCCGGCAGAGCCGTATGGTCTCCTCTGCGGCGCCGGCGTTGCCGGCATAGTTCACCGCGACGGAGAATCCCAGTTCAGAGAGACGTAGTGCGATGCCCCTGCCGAGGCCGCGGCTCGCACCGGTCACGAGTGCACCAGGGATGAGATCGGGCATGATTAGGGCCTTCGTCGTCGGGCTTTTCTTTTCAACGGGAGTGCCTCCAGCCGGATTCGCGCCAGGGCTCGTCTCCTGTACTTGTCGTTCACAAGATCGAGGTAGATCTCGGGCCGCCGCGACGCAGTGATCGCAAGCGTTCTGTCCCGTTTTGCCGGGAAGAAGAACTCCGTTTTCCGCTTCTTCTCAAGGTCGAGGTCGACGGTAACAACGCCGATGCCCCGGCCGATATCGGCAAGAATAAGCCCGTCCCTTCCAATGACACTGCTGCGGCCGATCATCTTTCCGGGCATCCACTCACCCTCGGGGTATCCGTAGCAGGCAGAGACAAGGTAGAGGCCGGTATCAATCGCCCGGGCACGATAGCGCACCTCCCAGTCGACCTCGCCCCAGGAGCCCTGCACATGCGGAAACAGCAAGATCTCCGCCCCTTTGAGCATGAGAACCTGCGCAACCTCGGGGTATTCAATGTCCATGCAGGTCTTAATCCCCACGGTCACGCCATCAAGTTTAAAGACGGGGAGCGAATTGCCGGGCTTGATTCCAATCCGCTGCTCCGAGATCGTGGGGTGGGCCTTCTGGTAACAACCGCACACCCGCCCGCGTCTGTCGAAAAGGACGACATAGCTCGAGAGCGCTCCCCCGGCGGACCCAAACAGCGGAAGTGCCACATTCATCCTGTATCGCCGTGCCAGCAGGCCAACCGACCTGGTGAGTGGACCGGGAATGGGGTCGGGCACGTACTCGCGCCGGTTGTCCTTCCAGGTCCTGTGACTCAGGTTCGCGTATTCTCCAAAGAGCACAAGGTCTGATCCTCGTTCCCCGGCGGTCTTCAGCATCGCCCGGAGGATTCGACCGTTCTCCCTCTGTCGGGCTTTGAACGAAGCGCCATCGATAACCGTCGGCATCTGCACGGCGCTGACACGGATCATCCGCTTCATATGCTCATTCCTTTCGGTCCCGTGAAATATACAGAAGCAAAGCCGCAAGGGCCAGCAGAAAAGCCCCGGCGATTCCATTGATCGATCCGGGCGCAGTGGCGGTCGAGGCCATGCCGGAGCAGAGGATGAGAACCACGCCGAGGAGCAGCGTCACCTGGCCAAGAAGGCGATACACATGCAGGCCGCTGGGGTCGAAGCTCTCTCCGGTTGACAGCACGGGTTTTTTCAGATCGCTTTCCAGCTGGAGAATCTCCGCATTCCGGGGGTCATCGGCTTTAAAGAAGAACGCGGAACCGAAAAACACAATTGATGCGGCAAGGGCTTCCCCGACCATATTCCGGACCATGGCGTCTTCCTTCCACAATCCGAGCCCCATGAGGGTGAGCCCTACTCCAATGGCCGCAACACAGGATGCAAGGCCCGACCACCACGGCGTTCGTGTGTAGATCATGCCAAGAGCGACGGGCATCGAGAATGCCGCAGTCAGGGAATAGAATTCCAGAGCAAAAGCAAAGGCACCGCCCAGCCGGGGAATATACAGCGCCACAAGCGTGCCGAGAATTCCAACCAGTAGCATTGTTCCACGAGCCATACGCATTTGCTGTTTTTCCGTCGGCTCGCTACCACGGTACCGTTTCCGGATAGGAACATAAACATCACGCGTGAGCGTGGCAGCAAGCCAGTTGAACGCATCGTTCGCCTGCCCGAGTGTCGCCGACAGAATTGCAGAAACAACAAACCCGATCATTCCATGGGGAAGCAGAAGGAGGGCAAGGCTGACGAAGGATGCCTCGGCAGGCACCGCCAGGGACGGCCAGAGCGCCTGCATGTCGGGAAAGATCACCCGGGACCCCATAACCGGCAGAATCCAGAGAATAGGCCCGATCAGAGAAAGGACAGCGCAGAGAGCCGCCATCTTTTTCGCATCGCGTTCGTCGGGAACACTGTGGTAACGCTGGACCAGCGCCCAGCTCACATTGTAGCCGAGCATGATGTTGAGGAAATAGGCGAAGAGAAACCACGGATTGGCAAGCTCCCCCGAGAGACCGAAATATCCTGGCGGAGCCTCCCGGAAGAGGCGCTCCATCCCGGCGAAGAAGCCATTTCCTCCGCCAAGGTAGAGGAACGATACAACGAAAATGATCAGGGTCATCGCTACAATGATCACCGACTGAACCGCATCTGAAAGCACCGCCGCCCAAAGGCCTCCAATGACCGTGTAGACGACCATGACCGTGCCGACAATCAGGATAGACGCCTCCATCCCGTTGAGCGACAGGCCAGCTACGGAAAATGTCCGGTCGGAAAACCCGAGGGCGGTTGAGACGAAAATGCAGAGGATATACAGACCCTGCCCGATGCCGACGATCTGGGGGATGATCGAGATGAGCGAATAGTAATAGGTTGTGGAGGCGGAGAAGCGTCTTGTCAGGAAGTGCAGAGGCGTGTGAATCCTCGCCCGCCTCCAGCGTGGAGCGAAGAACCAGTACCCGACAAGGTATGCCCAGAACGCCGACGTGAAGATCAGCAGCACGCCGGCGCCGTGCGTGTACGTGAAACCTGCCGCTGCGACGAACATGAATGCCGAGAAGCCGGACACCCAGTTGGACATCCCGGCGATGAGCCACGGGACTTTTCCACCGCCACGGAAATAGTCCTCGGTGTTCTTGTTTCTGCGGGCAGAGTATACCCCTACCCAGATCAGGACAAGAAAGTAGAGCAGAATGAGGCCGTAATCGGCCGCGTTGACGGTATTGAAATCAGTCACGGGCTTTGCCGGAATTATGGGGCTGTGCGTGTCCATCCGTCGGAAGTCCCGGCACTCTCCATTGGAAGTCGGGATCGACAAAAGGCAGATCATTCTCATGGCCCTCCATCAGCTCGATCTTCCGTCGGAGGTGCTCACCGATGTTCTTGTAGTAGATGAATGTTGTTTCACCAACCCCAGAAATGATCATCCAGTTGGTTGTTGAGGATTCCCAGTGCTTGAGAAGCGCCTTGGAGTTGTCAATCTCGTCGACGACCATGTCGTGCAGGATTTTCCGGCATGCAGCCCGGATCCCCTCGTTTGTCGTCTCCAGATAGCCGTGCACCCCCGCAATCCAGGCTGTCACGTTTCGCTGGTTTCTGTACCAGCATTTCAGGGCGAACATCCGGTCGAAGAGGTCTATGGTGAGTGCGCGCGCCTTCTCCGACCGTGCCGAGCCTTTCATGGTCTCTGCCAGTGTGAGTGCGGCATTCATCTCAGGAAAGAGATTCCGGTTGATCAGGTCGAGGCAGATTTTCGCCTGTTCAGGTTCGATGAGATCGAACCCGACATCAAACCGAAAATCCACACGGCATCGGTTGTGCGGGGGAGCCAGGAGAAATTCCTCATAGTATGCGCGGTCCGGCTCGGAGACCTTTTCAATGTCAGGAATGATGGGACGCGTGAAGACCCGGTACCATACCCCCCACCCCGAGTAGATCTGCACTGGAACGGGAAAAGCTCTGTAGGCTTCATCGGAATGCAGCCACACCGTAACCAGCTGTTCTGCGAGCTCCTCTCCTGCCCATTCCCTCGCTTTCTGCCTGAGGAACCCGTCGAAATCAAGGTCCGGATCGGCCTGGTATGCCCGGATCAGCTCCTCGTTGATATTGTAGGGGGCAAAGGACCGCGGAGTAGTGCCACCGGTAAAAGCCACCGATTTGACACCCTGTGCTCTGATGGCCTGCAATTTTTCGTAGACGAGCCTCGGGAAGGGAATGCCAAGGAGCGGCTCATGGTTCCAGACCGCTCCGGGTGAGATATAGACGTCTGCCCCGGCCCCTTTCGCCTCAAGCTCAACGATCTTCCCCTTTTCCTCGGGAGCGAATGTGTTGAAGAGCGCGGTTCCGGCAGGGGCTTTCCGGTCCTTGTACCGGGGGTGCAGGTAATCCACATCCCACCCTTTCGAAACAACCGACGTCGCTTCGACGTCGATCCCGTCTTCGATCAGTCCCCAGATATGCTTCAACTCGGCGGTGAACGCTTCCAGGCGGAGGAGCGTCCTGAATTTCGGGTTGACGTTCCTTCCCGCATCCCGAAGAACCTTGTGGAACCTGATCAGGTTCCTCGCGGCTGCTTCGGCGATTTCCGTATCCCCTTTCCATTCGCGAATCACATACCCTCCCCCGTTCCTGCCGACGTACAGCGAGCTGGTGTATTCAAAGCCGGCACCGCTGTCATTTGACCAGACCGCCATATAATCGATAGTCGGGACTTCGCGGAGCAGTTTCTCCATCATCTCAGCGTAGTGTCTCTGAACGACGGGGTGCGCAATGGAGAGGTTGAATCGCGGGTGAAAGCTCCTGATGGGATGATCGACCCGCGCCCCGCGAAGCATGGGATACCGTTCCAGGAGGGCATCGGGCACCGACCGCGGCTCGAAACAGGTGATCCCGCTCCGGAGCCCGTACTTCTCCGCGAGCGAGGCATTTGTCTTCAGCGCATTAAGGTTTGCCTGAAGATAGTCGCGGTCGTAGATCCCTTCGTTCAGGAAACTTGTCACGAACTGGTCAAGAGCCGGACAGTACGTGTAGAATCGGTGAAGGACCTCCCCTTTTGGCCCTCGCTCGAACGGGACGGCAAAGGCAAGGCCGTTGACCTCTGCATGAGAAAAACCGAGCCGCGCCAGATTTCTGATCTGCTCCTCACGGTCGAATCTGCGGACCGTCCGATTGTGCTGTGTGAGGAAACTGTCATAGGATGGCCTCAGGAGCGGGAATGTGGGATGAAGAATTCTCCCCCCGGCGAACTTCTCTACGGCCTCCTCCCTCCAATCCTCTGCAACAAAACTGTACGCCCAGAAGAGGAGATGCGGCGCTGACGCAAGCAGCTCTATTCCCGATCCCGGCCGCACACGAAGCATTGCCCAGCCTTTCGTCGTGTCCAGCGAAGGATGGATCGAACGCCACGTGGCGCGATCGGTGGCCACTGCCACTCGCAGACTCCCCGGGGCGGCAGCGATCCCCGGGGTCCTGTGAACGGCTGCTCGTGGTTGAAATGCGGCCCTGACCTCGTCGGCAACTGTCGACTCGACGAGCGGTCCGG
>DAIUKN010000111.1:0-7621 GCA_036848195.1 Bacteroidota bacterium | reverse complement strand
GCCAGTCCCGACAGCGCAACGTTCGCTCCAGGTCGCCAGAGGTCACACAACAAGGGGTGGCCGACGCCAGGGAGGCTCCAAAACTGGACATCCCGTTCGATGCGTGCACCCGGTCGAATGGGTAGCCATGGCGACCAGCGCCTGCTGCGCATCGAAGTACGCCATCCCGGAGGTAGCCTGTCCTGCCAGTTGGGGCCAAAGGCGCCATCGAATCCATCAGGTGCAGTGGTCAGGCTGCGCACGTAGCGCCATGACAGAAGCGCGCCGGCCATCCCGCCAACGAAAGCTAACGGTGATTTCGCGACCAGACCCAGCGCAGCCGCAACACTTCCTACGATTGCCAAGAATGGCGACAGCGCGCCGGCAACCAGAATGACCTGCAGAACAACTATCGTCAGTAATCGTCTGCTCTTCACGTCCGCAGCGGCTCCGATCCCGCCCCTGACGTGCGTGGGACCTCAGACCGCGAGTGCCATGGTGAAGTGTTCGGAGTCAGGCTAATTCTTTTCTCCCTCTTTTTCATTCTTCGCTTCTTTCTTCAAAAGCTTTCCGGTGGGATCGAGAACGAGCTCGTGCTTCGCTTTCCCGCTTGAGACCACGAGTTCGTATTCCGTGACCGAATCGTGGGTAAGCTTTTCCGCCTTCATGATCCTGCCTTTCGGGAACTCCTTGTCTACGGTCGCTTTCACGGCGGCGGGGAGGTCGTTCGCCGCCACGACCTCTTCAATTTCTGCAACCGTGCCGTCGGGCGAGTAGAGGAGATCACGACGGGTTTTTCCATCGAGGCTCTCAATCTCGTAGAAGGTCTTTCCGTTTTCCTCCTCCTTTGAGAGGCCCCGTATCGCTGCCTTGGGATAAGCCTTTTCGAACGCCGTGAGCACGGCATTCGGCAAGTCCTTCTTTGTGATCTTTTTCTCTCCGGCGATGGTGCTGGCAACGAACAGGGTGGCCGCGCCCAGCAGGAGAATCAGCGATAGTGCAAAACGGTGGTTCAGCATGGGAGTCTTCATTCGTGAAAATAGTTGGTTCTGACATTACACCAAGAATATACGCAGAGAATTTGAAAAGAAGAGGAAAATGAAGCCAGGCGGCCATGGTATCATGAAGGCAGTTCGATCCTGAAGGTCGAACCTTGTTCGGGTGTTCTGCGAGGTGCGACACACTTCTTCTGCATGTTCACGGCCTACTCCACGCCGCCGCTCCTCGAGAGCAGACGTGTTTTTCCCGGTCCTTTACTCCGCCATTTTGTTGACTTCTGATCCCGCCAGAAGAAAGGCGCCCACACCGTAGACCTCAGTCATCAATCGGGTCACCGTCTTGGGATCGGCGCCGATCGGCTGGACCCAGCCCAGCTTCCCGTCCGGATAGACTGCCCTCACCAGTGCACTCCACGAGTTTTTCACGTGAGGAAGATATTCTTCCCGGTTGAGAAGCCCCGCGTTAATGCCATAGGCCAGCGCATAGCAGAAGAATCCGGTTGAGCTGGTTTCCGGGTTGGGGTAGCTGTCGGGATCGAGCAGACTTGCGTGCCAGGAACCATCCTTCCCCTGTACAGAAGCTACCTTGCCGGCCATTTCTTTGAACAGCCCGACATAGAAGTCCCTGAAATCGCTCTCAGGGGGTAACTCTTTGAGAAGAGAAACCAAGCCAGCCAGAACCCATCCGTTTCCTCTTCCCCAGAAAACCTTTTTGCCGTTGGCTTCTCGTTGCGCGAAATAGCGATGGTCTCTATAGAAGAGATGCTCTTCCCTATCGTACAGCAATTCGTATGTGGACCGAAATTCCCTTTCCATGAATCGCAAATACTTCGCTTCACCAGTGATAGTTGCCAGTCTGGCATATACGGGAGGGGCCATAAACAATGCATCGCACCATGACCACCGATCGAGGGTTGATGGGTCTCCATAATCCAGGAGCAACGTTCCCGACGGGGGGTTATCGATCACCCAATCGATACGTGCCTTTGTGGGGAGGAGCATCCGCTTGTCCATTGTCATTCGATAACGATCGAGGTACATCTGCGAGACGCAGATGTCATCGGCATGGTACATCCTGAAGGATGGTTGCCAGTCATACTTTCTCCCGATGTTATCGAGCCACGTGATGTACCGTTGGTCCTCCGATATTCGGGCCCATGCCACCATGCCGGCATAGAGCGCTCCGTTGGTCCAGTCGAGTTGATGGTGTTTCACCTTGTCGAAATTATCTATCTGCCACTTTGCGGCGCTTGCAAGGACCCTGGTGACATCAGCTTTGCGTAGGTCCGCCGAAAAAGGCGGAGCCGGGGTGTCGGCCAGAATGCCGGTGCTATAGTCCGTGTAATGCCGGTAACGGCTATTGCTCATCCAGAGGACCCGCGGTGACTTCTCTGCCGGACAATCGCGGACGACAACTGGCCGGACATTGTCATGATCAGACTGATCCGTGACCGTTTGATGAGACCAGCTCACGCCGTGATCGGAAGTTTTCCATCGTTCGATTTCAAAGATGTCGTTGCGCGGGCGCGAAAGAAAGACAACGTTCGGGTTAGCGTGATCCAGGATTATTCCCCCTGAATAAAAGGGCTCGGGTTCGGGTTCTTCCTTCTTCTTGTCATATCGTGGGAACCAGCTCCCCGCCGTGCAGATTGAATTGGCGATCCACGACGTTCCATTCCAGGTTGCGAAACCATACTCATGGTGCGATTCTTCCGGTAGGGTTGAATAGACGACGGCGGGCTTCCCGTCCTTATCCGCGGCCACATCCCATACCCATGCCCGAATGCCGCTCTTCTCACCATCATAGATTTTTGGCACCTTGTCCTGGTTGATTGGAAGAGATCCGATGGCTCCCAGCTTCTTTCCGGTTGCATCAAAGAACCCTCCCTGTTGATAGCAGAGGTAATAGATGGAATTGCGAGCCTCATTCAGCGGGTGGCCGTCAGTGAAAGCAAAATGGATTTTTGACTTGCCGTCGGACGCTACCTTCATGTATGGGCGATTAGATTTCGGGGCATTCGGCTTCGCAACCATCACTTTTGGGTCCGACCATGTTTTCCCCAGGTCATCAGAATAGACGAACGACGGTTTCCAGTCATAACCACCTCTGAAAAAGAGATAAATCCGGTTCTTTTCCGCAGAGAGCATAGCAGGGTTGGTATAGCACAGCATCTCCCCCATGTCAATCATCCTAACCTTCTCGAATTCCGTGATGTCCTCGGATCGGAGCGATGTAGAATAGTATAAGCCGCCATTATGTTTGGTGAAGAACACCATTACTCTTCCGTCCGGGAGGATCAACAACGAGGGATTGATATGATCGTCTCTCTGCAATTCAGGCCAGACTATCGTTGATCTGATTTCTCCCGTCCGGTAGTCGTAGCTCCCCACCATGATGTCCCCCTTCGAACTTGCCCATCCGGCATACAGTCGTTCCGCCTTCCCGTTGTGGTAGAGGGCCCTTGGGTCGGAGAACCAGCACCATGCGCCATCTCTGGCAAGGGGGAGGTACTCCTCCGCACGCTGGCCCTCTGCGGTTGCAGTAGCCAGAAGAAGGATCACGAAGGGGAAAAAGAATTTCTTTCTCATGGGGGGAATTCCCGTATCGCAGGGCGCCTTGGTGCGGATTGAAGGCTGGTAGCCAGTCCAGAGTGCAGCGAGGTGAAATATAGTCTTAGGAGGAGCGAGAATCAACAACCGGTGGAGCTCCTCAAAGTTTGCGGTTTCAACGCAAATCGGGGAATTTCGCCTCACGGTGTATGGGATATTTGCATCTCTGGGCCGCCCTCCGTATATCGCAAGAGCCCGTTGGGAACCGCCAGGTCCCACGCCCGTCTATCTTGAAATCAGATGAGAATCTGCAATGGTAATGGAGAACCCCGCAGATGGAATTCAGACGCCCGGTCGGGGCCTTGCCCGGGAGATGGGCCTCCTCGGCCTGACAGCCACCGGCATCTCCTCCATGGTAGGGGCCGGCATCAACGTCATTCCGTTCATGATTCAGCGGAATGTGCCGGGGATAGGTCCGAACGTCCTTCCGGCATACCTCTTCGCCGCAGTTCCGGCGGTGCTCGCCGGACTTGCATACGCGATTCTTGCCTCCGCCATGCCGCGCGCCGGGGGAAGCTACGTCTACGCGAGCCGGGCGCTCGATCCCTACCTAGGATTCATCGCCTCATTTTCCCAATGGTTCTCCTTATGCGTCGCAATCGGCGTGGTCTCCTACGTCCTCGTTCCGTTCCTGCGTGACATCGCGACGGCGATGGGATGGACAGGAATAGCATCGGCGTTCGAGCTGGGGCCGGTCCGGGTCGCCATTTCCCTTGCCTTCCTCTGGACTGCCGTGGCTGTGAACATGCGAGGCGTGAAGCCATACGAGCGATTGATTGTCCCGTTGATGTTTCTCACCTTCATCCTGGGCGGGATCGTGATTGTAGCGGGATTCACCTTCAGTCATGCCGAGTTTTCCGCTGCCGTGGCAATACGCGGGGGGAGTACCGTACTCCCGGTAGAGGCGCCGCCGTTAAGTCCGGGCATTCTTCTGCCTGCGGCTGCGCTCCTCTTCTCGTCGTTTATCGGTTTTGACTCGATCGCCCAGGCCGGAGGTGAGGCGAGAAATCCGGGGCGCAACCTCCCGCTGGCCATCGGCATCGCCGTTGTTTCGGTCGGGCTCTTCTATATGTTCTTCACTTCGGCGGTCTACCACGCAGTCCCATGGCAGTACATCGCCGCGGAAGCGCAGAAGCGGGATCTCACCGCGCCCGGTCTGCTCGGCAATCTCCTTCCGTCGTTCTGGACCGTGGCGATTGTCTCGGGCGCAGCCGTAGCGCTCGTGAAGGACCTTCCGGCGATGCTCCTGGCGGTCTCGCGCCTGATGTTTGCCTGGGCCGAAGATGGGATTTTCCCGCGCGCGGTTTCTGCCGTTCACAGGAAATTTCGCACGCCCCATGTGGCCATAGTGGCGAGCGGGATTATGGCCAGCCTCGGCATTCTCGGAAGTCACCTTGCGGGGGATTTCTTTCTCGGCGTTGACATCCTGGTGACGTCGATGCTGGTGAACTTCTTATTGATGAGCCTCTCTGTCATCACGCTGCCGTTCCGCAACCCGGGTATCGCAAAGGATGTCAAAGTCCTCCCCTCACGGAGGCTGCAGATTCCTCTGGCGGTCCTCGGTATTGTCGTGCTCGCCGGCTTCCTCGCCGTACACACCTGGAAGGACCTGACCGCGCCGGTGAGTGCATGGTACTTTCGCTCGACGCCACTCTGGTTCGTGGTGATGGCCATCGGCTCGCTGATCTACCTTCGCGAAATTCGCTCTCTGCGGAGGAGCGGCGTGGACGTCAGAGCGCGCTTTTCGACCCTTCCACCGGAGTGACGTCATGACACCAACCGTGGACCGTTGCTTGCTCGGCCGCGATCTCTCGATATCCCGAGTGCTGACAGGTTTGTGGCAGGTAGCGGATATGGAACGCGATGGCCGCTTGATGGATCTCGAACGCGCCTCCGCGTCAATGGAGCCATATGTGGCGGCAGGTTTTACGACGTTTGATATGGCCGATCACTATGGTTCGGCAGAACTGATTGCAGGCATGTACCGCTCACGGGAGGGTTCAAAGAGCAGAGTGCAGCTCTGCACGAAGTGGGTTCCCAAGCCGGGCAGGGTCACCCGTGAGGAGGTACATGCGGCGGTCGACAGGGCACTGGAGCGCCTTCGCGTTGACAGCATCGATCTGCTGCAGTTTCACTGCTGGAGTTACGCAGACCCCGGCTGGCTCGATTCACTGTTCGCCCTGCAGGAGTTGAAACAAGAAGGATTGGTCCGAAATCTGGGGTTGACGAATTTCGACACCGCCCACCTTCGGGTCGTAGTGGCCAGTGGCATCGAGATCGTTTCCAACCAGGTCTCCTTCTCGCTCCTCGACCAGCGTGCCGCCGGGCGCATGTCGGATTACTGTCTTGCGCATGGAATAAAGCTGTTGGCCTACGGTACCGTCGCGGGAGGATGGCTGACGGACAGCTGGCTCAGCAAAGAGGAACCGGACTGGGAGCAATCGGGGACCTGGTCCCAGATGAAGTACGGCCGATTCATCCGTTCCGTTGGCGGATGGGGGGCACTTCAGCGCGTCCTCCGCACGGCAACGGGCATTGCGCATCGGCACAAGGTATCGGTGGCAAACGTGGCAAGCCGCTTCATCCTTGAACAGCCGGCTGTGGGTGGCATCATTATCGGGGCAAGGCTCGGGGCACGTGAGCACATTGCCGACAATCTTCGCATCTTCAGCTTCTCACTGACTGCAGAAGACCGCGCTGAGATCGCGCAGGTGCTGGAAAGTCTGGCCCCGGTCCATGGCGATACAGGAGACGAATACCGCAAGCCACCGTTTCTCACCGCATCCGGGGACCTGAGCCATCATCTCGGAGCGTTTCCCGCACCGTATGCGGTGAAAATCGGGAGTGATGGCAGGCGCCGCTGTTCCAGTGGAACGCCCTGGGAACCGCTGGCCGGGTACTCGAGAGCCGTGAGGTCAGGCAATCGCATCGTCGTTTCCGGGACGACGGCCACGCATGGCGACCGGTTAGTGGGGGGGAGCGACGCAGCAGCGCAAATGCACTTTGTGATTGATAAGATCGAGGGGGCATTGCAGTCGCTCGGCGGCAGCTTGGAGGATGTTATCCGCACGCGCGTCTTTGTTCGCAACATTGATGATTGGGAGCCGGTAGCCCGCGCACACGGAGAGCGCTTCGGTACCATTCTGCCGGCGAATACGCTCGTGAGCGCCCGGCTCGTGGCAGAACACTGTCTTGTCGAAATGGAAGCAGAGGCAGAGGTCATTCGTGTGGAGCGGAATGCCGGTCACTAAATGATCCGAGATGCTTATCAAGGAGGATGAATCCATGCGTGACAATGCAGATTTCTTGCCAGATCACCCTCAACTGTCCCGCCGCGGTTTCCTGAAATCCGGTCTTTCTGGAGGCGTGGCAGCGGCTTTGCTACCTGCTCTGACGGTACTCGACGAAGGTGCGGCTTGCCCCGTACCTACCGACGGGACCAAGCCTTTTGAACTGGATGAGGCCACCATCGGTGAACTCCAGGATGGGATGAACTCGGGGAAACATACCGCCCGCTCCATCACGGAGAAGTATCTGGCCCGCATCGAAGCGATTGACCGACAGGGCCCCGCGCTCCGGAGTATCATCGAATTGAACCCGGATGCGCTGTCCGTTGCCGATGCGCTTGACCGTGAGCGGAAGGAGAAAGGGGCTCGCGGCCCGATGCACGGCATTCCCGTGCTGATCAAAGACAACATTGACACGGCGGACCGGATGGCAACAACTGCCGGTTCACTGGCACTCGTCGGCGCAAAGCCGCCGAAAGACTCGTTTCTTGTAGAGCAACTCCGAACCGCGGGGGCTGTCCTTCTTGGAAAGACCAACCTGAGCGAGTGGGCAAATATCCGATCCAATCATTCCACGAGCGGATGGAGCGGCCGGGGGGGACTGACAAAAAACCCCTACGCGCTGGATCGCAATACCTCAGGCTCCAGCTCCGGCACAGCGGTAGCCGTCGCGGCGAATCTCTGTACTGTCGGTGTGGGAACGGAAACCGACGGTTCCATTGTGAGTCCATCTTCCGTCAACGGGAT
>DAIUKN010000110.1:0-7646 GCA_036848195.1 Bacteroidota bacterium | reverse complement strand
GCAGAGGCGTGGAAGCTTCTCCTGCCAAACGTGAGACGGGCCCAGAGCATGAGGAGCGCTGCAGCAATCTGCACCGCTATCGTGATTACCCCTGTTGCAAGTATCGACTCATGGTAAGCAAGCATGGCCACTGCGACGATGGCAGCAGCCAAACCTATTCTTGATGTAACAACCGGATTCAGCGCAATACCTCCCTGATCCCCGGACTGCTATTCAACTCTCTTCACAAACGCTCCACCCTGGAATTGCTCAACCTGGCACCCTGTGATCTTGCCCGCGTCGCCCTTCTGAAACCGGAGAAACAGGTACATCCCCTTTACATAGAACTCTCTTTCTGTTTCCGCGGTAAGAACCAACTTCATGCCGTCGGGCGCGAGCAGAGCCAGCCGATCGTTTTCTTTCACGATTTGAACTGTCATTTCGGGGCTGATCTGATATTTGCCGACGTAGCTCAGCAATATCGCGGGGTCAATCGTGAGCGACGGCCGTGCAAATACAGCCTGCAACCCCCTGGAATACCCTTCTGCTTTGCTGGCGGAGTGGCCAGTCTCCTCCAGTATCCTGGTCTGGATATTCAGGCCCCTGTAATTCCGTCCCTTGAGCTGACCGACGAATTTCTGAAACCCGGCAACGTCTGGTTCAAGTTCGCCCATCGCCATGAAAAGCTTGACCGGCAGTTGTGAGTTCTTTGCCGCGTAGTTTTTCTCGTACGAATAGGCAACTTCATTATCCCACTGCAGAGAAGGACTCGTCAAGACGTAGCGATTGAACAGTCCCGTTTCATGAAACATTGCGTAGACGGTAAAGAGGCCCCCGAGCGAACTCCCCATGAGCGTCCGTTCATCCCTTACCGTTCGATATTTCGAATCGATAAACGGGATCAGTTCTTTCTTAATGAATTCGAGAAATCGTGGGGCATTTCCTGATTGCGGAACTTGCTTGATCGTTGTAGGAGTAAGGTCTCTCACCCTCAGACTATCATAGTTGGGGGTTTTCCCTCCCCAAGCAATGCCGACCGTCACGATCTCAGGCACGCAACCGTCGTAGTACTGCTCTCCGAACACGGCATTCACCAGTGGGAAATCCCATTGCGCGTCAAGGAGATACAGCACCGGGAATGCCTTCGTTGTGTCACGGTAATTCCTCGGGAGATTGATCATAAGATCGTAGTCCTGCCCGACAATCGCCGATCGGATTTTCAGGAGCTGTGTGCCGAGAATCTCCACATGCGGGAGCGTTAGAGCAGATTTCTGCTCTTGAGCAAATGCAGTCATGACGATAAGGGCCAGAGTCGAGAGACTGCGTACAGCGAGGAAACGTCGGCGACGGTTCATGAACACGATCCTTTCTCGACAGGAGAGGCTGACTCTGAAGGTGCCATTTTAATGACTGGGTAATCGAACAGGTTGCGACTGATATCCAGGTACGCGCAAACCATGGGATTGTCAATTCGGTGGAGCTCATGAGAGCCGGAAGACCCTGATATGAGCAATCGCAGATGCGGCAAGGGAGAAATTCCAAATGTCAAATTCCGACTGTAAAAAGAAACCACAGATTGACAGAAGCGAGATTCCAGATTTCAAATTCCCCTTGTGACCACCGGTACAACCTCTGGTCTTAGCTCTCAACGGCTGATAGGGGATGGGGACAACCTGGCCTGCGACGTCCATCCTACTGCGCGGCCAGGTCATTCGAACCCGGTTCTCTCTATTTCACTCCCTTGAAATCAATATACCCGCGCTCAACATCGGTGTGGATCAGCTGCACCTTCATCCTGTGGCCAACGTCCATGCCTTCGAACCCGCTGACAAGTCTTCCCTCGACAGGCGGAGCAAGGAGGCGAACCCAGGTGCCCTTCTCGGAGGCGCCGGTGACTATGGAATCGAATTTCTCACCGATTCTTGATTCCAGCAGCATCGCCGCCGCGGATTTTTCCACTTGCCGCTCCACTTTCTTGGCCGCGTCCTCCGATTCCGTGCAGCGCTTTGCGATTGCTGCCAATTCGTCGTTTGCATAAGGGACGGAACGTCCCGCAATCGCCTCCTTCAGCAAACGCTGGGTAATGAGGTCCGGGTAGCGGCGATTCGGGGCTGTGGCGTGAGTGTAATCCTTTACGGCAAGGCCAAAGTGGCCTGCGGCGGTTTGTCCCGGAAGTTCCACGGTATATTCGCCGGAGCCCAGCAGTTTGATGATGCTAAGAGACAGATCGGGAAAGCGGAGAGCATCGGCGGCTCGCGCCGACAACAGAAACTGTTCCAGCGCCCGTGGGTCCGGTTCCTTGGGGAGGTTTCCGCCGTGTTCTGACGCAAGCTCGACAATCCGGTCCCAGCGTTTGGGCGTGCGCACGACGCGCCGCAGAGAGGGAAACTTCTTCGATGCAAGGAAGCGCACGGTTGCGCTGTTCGAGGCAATCATGAAATCCTCGATAATGTCCTTTGCCCTGTTCTTCGTTTCGGCTTCCAGGTCTTTGAGCATATCACCGTCAAAGACCACGCGCGCTTCGATGGTTTCCAGATTAAGCGCGCCGTGCATGTGCCGGAGGGCTTTTAGCTTCTGTGCTACCCGGTCCTGGAGACGGAGGTTTTCGTCCAGGCCCGCGATTGGAGCGATGTCGGGCGGCGCCGGTCCGCCGTCTTCCAACCAGGCGCCGACGCTGTTGTATGCGAGCTTTGCCCGATTGCGGACTGTCGCTTCATAGACGTCTGAACTCTGTATCGATCCATCCCCCGCGATAACCAGTTCAATCACAATGGCAAGACGATCCGTGTCATGGTTGAGAGAGGTAAAATCAGTCGAGAGCTTCTCGGGCAACATCGGGAATATCTCGGCAGCCGTGTAGACCGACGTGGTGTTATGCTGTGCATGTTCGTCGAGCGCTGACTGCTTCCTGACGAGCGCGTCCACGTCGGCAATCGCAACAAGGAGTTTCACTGCACCTTCAGGCAACGCCTGAGCCACGGTGAGCTGGTCCAGGTCCCGCGAATCATCATTGTCAATCGAACACCAGAGGAGGTCTCTGAGATCGCGCGTCGACTTGTCCGTTCGCGCTGCGGGCCCGTGGATCGCGTCGAGCTCGGCGAGTGCCCGAGCCGTGAAGTCGGGAAGGAGACCCCTTTCGAGCATTGCCCGACGGGCGATTCTTTGAAGAATGGAGCGGTGCTTCTGGTCGTGGTTATTCGGCATACGATCCCTTTGAGATATTGACGCCAATTATTCCTGACAGGAGTGAGAGTCGCTGGACGCGGATCGAACACGGTGCCGGAATGATGAACTATGCTCCGGAAGCGCCCACCGAACCCTCAGACAGTAAGAAGGGGATATACAAGAACATAATCAAATGGATCTCCCCTGCTCAACCCCGACACTGAGTCGATTTGATTTTGGACTGCCTCCCCCCTACATTACCTCCAGGCGGTACGTTAGCCCAGGTTGGAGTGGTACTTGGCCCGGGCATCATCGTCGAAAGGATATGATCATGCAAGAAAAGATCCAGTTCAGGCTCAACGGCAAGCAGACATCGGTGACGGTGGATGGTAAACGGATGCTCCTGTGGGTGCTACGGACCGATCTTGGATTGACCGGGACCAAATACGGATGCGGACAGAGCCAGTGCGGAGCCTGCACGGTTCTTGTCAACAACGAGGCGGTACGGTCGTGCATGACGCCTGTCAGAGACGTCAGCAATAAAGATGTGGTTACCATCGAGGGGCTGGCCGCCGGCGAGGCCCTCCACCCTCTCCAGAGATCATTCATGGAGTCCGACGCTCTCCAGTGTGGTTACTGCACGCCGGGAATGATCATGAACGCTGCCGCGTTCCTTCGCAGAAACCCCCACCCCACACCCGCCGACATTCTCCGTGAAATGGATGAAAACTTGTGCCGTTGCGGGGCTCACACGCGAATCGTTCAGGCCATCCAGAAGGCGGCCGTGGAAATGAATGGAGGATCCTGAAATGGAAGACATCCGGGATTTCGAGCCGGGAGAGCCGGCATCCGACCTCCTGATCAGCCGACGCGACTTTCTCAGGACAACAGGCAGCGGAATCTTTCTCTTCTTCACCGTCGGGGAATTGCCGTTTCTTCAACAGGAGGTCGCGGGCCGAAGAACGTCGCCCGGTCTGCCATCCGATTTCAACGCCTTCCTGAAGATCGGGGAGGACGGACGCGTTTCGTGCTTTACCGGAAAAATCGAGATGGGCCAGGGTGCGATCACCTCCCTGGCGCAGGAGCTGGCAGATGAACTTGACGTTCCGCTTGAGTCCGTCGATATGGTGATGGGAGATACTGACCTCTGTCCGTGGGACATGGGGACGTTTGGCTCAATGACCACGCGGTTCTTTGGGCCCGCCCTCCGGACCGCCGGAGCACAGGCACGGCAGGTTTTACTGGAACTCGCTTCTGCAAATCTCAAGATTCCTGTTTCGGATCTGGTCGTTGGAAACGGGGTCGTCTCAGACAGAAACGACACTCACCGTCACGTCACTTACGCCCAGCTGGCGGCAGGAAGACGGATTGAACGTCGCCTCACCCAGCCGGCAAGCATCAAGAAGCCCGCGGAGTTCAGGGTCATGGGGAAGCCGACGCTCCGACGTGATGCACGGGCGAAGGTGACCGGAAGCGCCAAATATGCGGGGGACATCCAGCTTCCCGGGATGGTCTATGCAAGACTGCTGCGGCCTCCCGCACACGGTGCAAAACTCCTTGAGGTTGATCTCACAGAGGCAAAGAAAGTACCAGGGGTGCAGATCATCCAACAAGGCGACTTTATTGCCGCTCTGCACCAGTATCCGGATGTTGCCGAGATTGCCCTTTCGAAGATCAAGGCAAAGTTCGACAAACCCGCATCGGGCGTCAACGATTCCACGATCTTCGACCACCTCCTGCACGTAGCTCCCGAAGGCAAGGTGGTGGCAAATGGAGGCAACCTCAAGGACGGAGAAGGCGCCTCGACAGCCATTCTTGAGACGACGTATCTCGACGGATACAAATCGCACGCGCCGATCGAACCCCACACTGCCGTAGTGAGGATCGAAGGAAACAAGGCGACCGTCTGGGCTTCAACACAAACTCCCTTCGGGGCGAAAGACGAAGTGGCGAAAGAGCTTGGTTTCCCTCCGGAAAATGTGAGGGTCATAACTCCTTTCGTCGGCGGCGGGTTCGGTGGAAAGACAAGGAATCTGCAGGTTGTTGAGGCCGCACGCTGTGCGAAACTCAGCGGTAAGCCTGTTCAGGTAGCCTGGTCCAGAAAAGAGGAGTTCTTCTTCGATGCGTTCCGACCGGCTGCAGTTGTCAAAGTGCGATCAGGAATGACAGCGGAGGGGAGGATTACATTCTGGGATTACCACGTCTATTTCGCGGGGGAAAGGGGGTCTCAGCTCTTCTACAATATCCCTCACCACAGCACTGTCGCCCACGAGTCAAGCTGGGGGGGAACGTCAGGGGCTCACCCCTTCGCAACCGGGCCGTGGCGTGCACCCGGGAACAATACGAACACGTTCGCCCGGGAATGCCACATTGACCAGATGGCAGCAAAAGCCGGGATTGATCCCATCGAATTCAGGCTCCGGAACCTGGCAGACCAGAGGATGAGACGCGTTCTGCTGGCGGCCGTGGAAAAATTCGACTGGAAACCGGCGAGAGCGCCAAGCTTCAGAGGTTATGGCGTAGCTTGCGGGATTGACGCTGGAACCACCGTGGCTGCGATTGCGGAAGTGGACGTGGACAAGACCACGGGCCGAGTGAGAGTCAAGAGAGTCGTTTGTGCTCAGGATATGGGCCTTGTGATCAATCCGGAGGGAGCCACCATCCAGATGGAAGGCTGCATCACGATGGGCCTTGGCTATGCGCTGAGAGAGGACCTCCGCTTTAAGGACGGAGAGATTCTGGACGTCAACTTCGACACGTATGAAATCCCGAGGTTCTCCTGGTTGCCGAAGATAGAGACAGTTATCCTGGACAGAAAGGACGACCCGCCTCAGGGGGGCGGCGAGCCGGCAATCGTGGTGATGGGAGCGGTCGTCGCGAATGCCATTCATGACGCCGTCGGCATTCGTCTGCTCCAGATGCCGATGACCCCCGGGAGAGTCAAAGAGGCTCTGAAGCGGGGGTAAAGTCGCCTGAAGACATGCTCCTTGCCGGAGCCCTCTTTCAAGCCGATAGCCTTGGGCTAGCCGGCATCTCCCGCCATGTCGAACGTGAGACCTCGCCGGACAGGAACATGGATCAATCGACCAGGCGCAAGTTCGTACTTCACCAGCTACCCGAACGCACTGCCGTTGTGCGGTTGGATCCTCAGAACGAGGTGCCTCCGTGGGCCTCGACCGGTTCATTGTCAGCGGTCGTGCGGACACCGGGGGAACTGACCATCGTGTGCGATCAGGCCGTGGTTCCCGCCCATTGCAGGTCCGAGTTGGACTGGGTTGCCTTCAAACTCGAAGGGCCTTTACCGTTTTCAATGACGGGAGTCCTAGCCTCATTGCTCAACCCGCTGGCGTCCGGCCTCATACCGGTCTTCGTACTTTCCACTTTCGATACCGACTACATCCTCGTCAAGTTCGACCAATCTCAAAAAGCCAGGGAGATCCTCGAGGGCCAGGGTCATGTTGTGCGTTGACCGGATTTGGGTGGAGCAAGGAGGAGTCATGGACACAACACGGATTGTGACAATTCGTTCTTTCTCGAACGAAGGTGTGGCCACGTTTCCGACCAGGGACCGGCTGGTGAGTTGGTTTGAGAGAAGGTTTCTCGGACAATGAAACTTGCTGTGGCTGCCGCTGTGGCCCTTTGTGTAGGTGATCGTCCCCGACCGTAATCGGTTGAGGCCTTCGCCACCCCGGCCCCTGAAGAAAATGGCTCCGGAGGGGAAGCCCGGCACATGGTGAAGGTGTGTCAGCAGTGCACCCTTCTGTTTCAAAGCTACGTGAAGCCATTTATTCTTGACTTGCATGCAGTCGTTCGCTATTATGCCGCCACGTAGCATACCTGTTGCCCGTCCTTTTCAGCTTCCCTGGTGGCTACTGTTTTTCCGTACTGTCTCCGAAGTCTAGTACAGATTGGCCGCTCTTCAACGCATCGGATAACACAGGGAGGTACCAATGACAGATCCCCTTACCGTTCGAAACACCGTTCGGGCGTATTACGAGTCCTGGACCAAGGGAGATATATCTCGAGCGCGTACGTATCTGGCCGACGGGCTGGACTTTCAAGGTCCGATTGACAGGTTCAGAAGTGCCGACGAATACAGTACGGCACTGGCCGGGTTCGCCGGTATGTTAGCGCGTGCTGAACTGTTGCAGGAATTCTACTCGGTCGACGAGGCCGCGCTCCTCTACGATTGCGTGACCGCGTCACCGGCCGGGACTATCCGAACCGCGGAGTTCTTCAATCTTCAGGGGGGTAAGATCGCTCGCATCAGGCTCGTGTTTGACGCAACCGAACTTCGGAAGCTTATGGGAAGGTGATTCGCGAGTGTGTCGGCAGTTCAGCGCAGTTGTTGCGGAGGGACTTCGAAGGCGGGTTCGCGTCCCCTGGCCTGTCGGGGGGCTTCGCTCATGCCGCCCGGCTGTGGACACAGTAGCGATATGACATTGGAGGTCGAAATGTTCACATCGATCAACTCCAAGGATTCTAGACTTTTGAATTGAACC
>DAIUKN010000109.1:0-7742 GCA_036848195.1 Bacteroidota bacterium | reverse complement strand
GCAGGGCCACGGGGTCGGCGCTGCCCTGGTTGGGGAGCTGTTTCGACATATGCGCAAAGCGGGGGGCTCGCGCGTCACCGTCAACACCCAGGCAGACAACGCCGCTTCGTTGGCACTGTACTCGCGGATGGGCTTTCATCAGACCGGCGATCGCCCCCATGAGGACACCCCGTTCACCCGTAAGATCGCTGTGCACTTCTTTGTCAAATGTCGTCGGGAACAGGTACCCGGACCCGATCGCAATCCCGAGGGCTACCACCCGTTCCGCGGCCCTGCCCGTGGCGTTCTGATACACGGCATAGCTCGAATTGATGCCGCTTCCGGCAAGGAAGTTTGACCGGACAGTGCGCCCGGCACCCTTGGGAGCCACGAGCATGACATCGACATCGGGCGGAGGGATGACACCCGTCTGGTCCTTGAAGACAACGGAGAATCCGTGTGAGAAGCAGAGCGCCTGACCGCCCCGAAGATTTGCCTTAACGGCCGCCCATTGCTCCTTCTGTCCTGCATCCGACAGCAGATTCACCACAATGGACGCGCGACGGACCGCCTCTTCAATGCTCGGGAAGAGAGTCTTCCCCTCAACCCACCCATCTTTCAGGGCATCACTCCACCCCTTCCCGCCCTTCCGCTGTCCGATGATCACTCTGACGCCGTTATCACGCAGGTTGAGCGATTGCCCGTGTCCCTGGGGGCCGTACCCGATGATCGCAATCAATTCCCTCTCCAGGACTTGCCGCGCCCGGGCAAGCGGAAATTCTTCACGCGTCACCACTTCTTCCTGTACACCGCCGAAATCGATGAGAGCCATTCTGCTTTTCTCCTTATGAAGTGCCGATACAGTGTATAACGCCATCTGTCACGTCGCGCGTTCCGAGCGTGCCGCCGATGTCCACGGTCCGGAAGCCCTCCGCGATGGCCCGATCGACCGCTTTCTCAACCGCCATCGCTTCGCGATCGAGACGGAGCGAATAACGGAGAAGCATCGCCGCGCTGAGAATTGTTCCAAGCGGATTCGCTTTTCCCGTCCCGGCGATATCCGGAGCCGACCCGTGAATCGGCTCATAAAGGCCCGGCCCTGAGCTCCCGAGTGAGGCCGAAGGGAGCATGCCCATTGAGCCGGCGAGCACGGAAGCCTCATCCGTGAGGATATCACCGAACATGTTTTCCGTAACGATGACATCAAAAGCGCCAGGAGAGGTGATCAGACGCATGGAAGCGGTATCAACCAGCATATGCTCAAGGACGACATCCGGATATTCCACCCCGACGGCCGTTGCCGTCTGGCGCCAGAGCCGTGACGTCTCCAGGACATTTGCCTTGTCAACCGATGTCACTTTCTTCCGTCTTTCCCTCGCCAGTCGGAATGCAAGCTCTGTCACGCGGCGGATCTCGAAATCGTGGTATTCCATCGTATCGACAGCTCTTTCGTGCACCCCCACCCAGTCCCGCCCTCTCGGCCTGCCGAAGTAGAGGCCGCCCGTCAGTTCCCGCACGACCAAGAGGTCAACACCTTTCAGTCGATCCGGTTTCAGCGGTGAAGCGTCAATCAGCAGCGGGTGCGGCCTAACCGGACGAAGATTTGCAAAGAGACCCAATTCCTTCCGGATGGAGAGAAGACCTTGTTCTGGCCGGACCTTCGCGGTTGGATCATCCCATTTCGGTCCGCCGACAGCCCCGAGAAGTACCGCATCCGAGGCTTTGCACGCTTCCAGAGTTCCCTCTGTCAACGCTGTGCCATGGGCATCGATGGAGCAGCCTCCAATCAGGTGCTGGGAGAAGGTAAACTGATGCCCGTACATCGAAGCAATTGACGCAAGGACCAGGATTGCTGCGTTTGTCACTTCGGGGCCCACTCCGTCGCCGGGGAGCACCGCTATGGTTGCCTGCATGGCCTCTTCGCCGATTACGATTTTGATGTCAACCCGTACTCAATGCTGTCGGCCAGCGCCCGCCAGCTGGCCTCGATGATGTTCGCGCTGGCCCCAACCGTACTCCAGCGTCTTGTGCCGTTCCGCGTCTCGATCAGAACGCGGGTTGTCGCGGCGGTTCCCCGCGTGCCGTCGAGGATTCTCACCTTGTAATCCGCGAGCTGAAACGACGCGAGCGACGGGTAAATCGGGATGAGTGCCTTCCTGACCGCGGTATCCAGTGCGTTGACGGGTCCGTTCCCCTCGGCCACGGTGTGGATTACTTCACCGCCCACCTGGAGCTTTACGGTTGCCTCCGCAAAAATGCCCCGGCCGGTCCGGTGCTCGACATTGACCGTCAGATCGATCAGCTCGAACGGCGGCACGTAGCTTCCCTGCTGTCGTTTCATCATCATCGCGACCGAAGCTTCCGCAGCTTCAAACGAAAAGCCCTGCGCCTCGAGCATTTTGATCTGATCGAGCACTTCCGACACCCGCTTCGTGTCGTCCATCTCGACGCCGAACTCCTCCGATTTGCTGAGCACATTTGCGCGACCCGACAGTTCAGACACCACAATTCGCATGGTGTTCCCCACCAGTGCCGGATCGACATGTTGGTATGAATCGGGGTTGCGGCGAATGGCGGACACATGGATCCCGCCTTTATGCGCAAACGCCGATTTCCCGACGTATGCCAGGTGCCCGTCAGGTGAAAGATTGGCAATTTCCGCGACGTAATGAGCAGCCTCGGTCAACGAACTCAGCTTTCCTGGCGGAAGACACTCCTTGTTCATCTTCAGCGTCAGGTCCCCGATCACGGAGACCAGATTGGCGTTTCCGCAGCGCTCTCCGTATCCGTTCATGGTTCCCTGCACCTGGACGCATCCTTCACGGACAGCAGCGAGAGCGTTGGCAACGGCGCATTCCGTGTCATTGTGCGTGTGAATGCCGAGAGGAGCCTGCACCTTCTCTTTCACAACCCTGACGATCTCCGCAATTTCCCACGGCATGGTTCCACCGTTGGTGTCGCAGAGCACGAGGATTTCGGCTCCGCCACGTTCTGCTGCCCGAAGTGTCTCGAGCGCATAGGCACTGTCCAACGCAAACCCGTCGAAGAAATGCTCGGCGTCGTAGAACACCCGCCGCCCCTGGTGCACGAGGTACGCCGTGCTCTCTTCGATGATGCGAAGGTTTTCGGCGGGCGTCGTCCTGAGGACTTCTGTGACGTGGAACATCGACGTCTTCCCGACGAGCGCGCAGACCGCCGTCCCGGACTCGACCAGCGCGGTGATGTTGGGATCGCTCGCGGGGTTTCCCCCTACGCGGCACGTGGAACCGAAGGAAGTGAGAACCGCGTGCTTCCATTGTATCTCTCCGGCCCGTGCGAAGAATTCTGCATCCTTCGGGTTTGAGCCTGGCCATCCACCCTCGATGAATGCCACACCGAGATCATCAAGCTTGCGCGCGATGGCGATCTTGTCTTCACACGACAACGAGATTCCCTCGCGTTGCGTGCCATCGCGAAGTGTTGTGTCATAGATCTGTATGCCCATGGGTCCGCCACTTACCGTGATTGTTCAAACGCTTCGATATCTTCTGCAAAGCCCAGCAGATAGCCCAGCTCATCGACGCCGTCGAGAAGACATCGTTTCGAAAACCCATCAATCGGAAAAGAGATCTTCCCCCCCCCGGGAAGAGTCAGGAGCTGGTCGGCGAGGTCTACCGTAATCGTCAGATCAGAACTCGCGCTCGCCAGCGCGACGAGAGCCTGGTGTTCTTCCTCCGAAACCCTGATCGGGAGGAGACCGTTCTTCAAGGCGTTGTTCGAGAAGATATCGGCGAACGAAGTACTCACGACCGCCCGGAAACCGAATCCGGTGAGCGCCCACGGGGCATGTTCCCGGGAGGATCCGCATCCAAAGTTGTGTCCAGCCAGGAGGATTTCAGCACCCTGGTGTTCGGGCTTGTTCAACACAAAATCGGGCCGCGGTGTGCCGTCGGGCCTGTACCGCCAGTCTGCAAAGAGGCTGTCGCCGAGCCCATCTTTGTTCGTGACCTTCAGGAATCGGGCCGGAATGATCTGGTCGGTGTCGATATCATTGGCCAGCAGAGGCACAACGCGCGACGTGAGAGTGGTGAATTTGGCCATGAGTTTGTGACTCCCGAGACTAGAGAATAGTCCGCACATCCGTGACTTTGCCGGTGACAGCACTCGCGGCCGCCGTCAGGGGAGACGCAAGAAACGTCCGGCCTCCCTTCCCTTGCCGCCCTTCGAAATTCCGGTTGCTGGTGCTGACAGCGTACTGTCCCGGCGAGAGCTGGTCGCCATTCATCGCGATGCACATCGAACACCCCGCCTCGCGCCACTCTGCACCTGCAGACAGGAAAACTCTGTCAAGTCCTTCCCGTTCGGCCTGCTTCTTGACCTCCTGGGATCCCGGCACGATCATGACGCGGACGTTCTCAGCTACTTTGCGGTTCCTGAGCACTGACGCTGCAAGCCGAAGATCTGATATCCGCGCATTGGTGCAGCTTCCGATGAATACCACGTTGATCGGTCGCCCGAGGATCGGCTGACCGGGTTGTAGATCCATATACTCCAGAGCCTTTTGCAGAGCCGCCTTCTCCGTGGCATTCTTCAGGTTGTCGGGTGATGGTACACGTCCCGTTATGGGCAACCCCATGCCGGGATTGGTGCCGAAGGTGATCATCGGAACCAGTTCGTCTGCGTGAAGCGTTACACTGCCATTGTACGCGGCTCCCTCGTCGGTGGGGAGCTTCTTCCATTGTGCCACGGCCCTTTCCCACGCTTCTCCCCGCGGTGCAAATTCGCGGCCCGCAAGATACTCGAACGTGGTGTCGTCCGGTGCGACCATTCCGGCACGTGCTCCTCCCTCAATTGACATATTGCAGATGGTCATCCGCTCTTCCATGCCCAGGGCGCGAATCGCTGCGCCGGTGTACTCAAAGACGTGACCGGTGCCTCCCCCCACGCCGATACGCGCAAGGAGGGCCAGGATGACGTCCTTCGCCGTAACACCGCCGGGCAATTTTCCTTCGATGCGCACTTCGAGCGTCTTCGGTCGATTCTGCAGAAGGCATTGTGTCGCAAGAACATGTTCCACCTCGCTCGTCCCGATCCCGAATGCCAGGGCTCCGAACGCCCCGTGTGTCGACGTGTGGCTGTCGCCGCAGACAATGGTCATTCCGGGTTGCGTGAGTCCGAGCTCGGGGCCGATCACGTGTACGATGCCGCGCTGCGGGTTTTCGAACCCGTAGAGCCTGATGCCGGCCCAGCGCGCGTTTTCCTCCAGCCTCCGGATCTGTTTGACCGCGAGCTCATCGCTCATTGGAATTGAAGGATCGTGCGTTGGAATGCTGTGATCCATCGTGGCAACGGTCTTCTCGGGCCGCCGCACCGAAAGCCCCCGATTGCGCAGGCCCGTGAAGGCCTGGGGAGATGTGACTTCGTGTATCAGGTGCAGGTCGACATACAGGACTGCGGGGCAGTCCGGCTCCTGTCGCACAATGTGCGCTTTCCAGACCTTGTCAAACAGTGTCCGTGGGCCCAAGGTTTGTGTCGGCTTTTCGGCGGATTGAGTCTCCTTCATCGTGTCCCTCATCTTCACGCAGGCACTCGAGCAGTCTGCATCGCTTCTTTTGCCCGTTCTTCTTTTCGCTTTTTTGAACTCAGGGACCGGTTCATGGCCTCGAGGTACGCTCTCGCACTCCCCAGGATGACATCCGTGCTGACCGCCCTCCCGTGAAATTGAATTCCGTCGAACTCCACACGGACGGACGCTTCTCCTATCGCATCGTGCCCGAGGCTGACCGATTTCACGGAATACTCGACGAGTTTCCCCACAAGACCCGTAATCCGTTCGAATGCACGGTAGGCCGCATCGACGGGTCCGTCACCTGTCGCGGAATCGACAAACCGTTCCTCCCCCATCTTCAGCTCGACGGTTGCCGTCGGCCGTACCGTCGTCCCGGTGCTCACATGGAGCCCGACGAGCTGGTATCCCTGATCGGTTGCGGGAGAGCCTTGGTCCAGGATCGCGACGAGCTCTTCATCAAAGACCTCTTTTTTCTGGTCAGCGACCGTGCAGAACTCTGCATACGCGCGCTCCAGTTCCTCCGGTGAGAGCTCATAACCCAGCTCGGCGTACCGTTTCTTCAAGGCGTGGCGCCCGGAGTGTTTCCCCAGAACCAGCATGCTGTGCTTGATCCCGACCGATTGCGGAGTCAGGATCTCGTAGGTGATGGCACTCTTCAGCATACCATCCTGGTGGATGCCTGCTTCATGGGCGAACGCATTGGATCCCACAATCGCCTTGTTCCGTTGCACTATCATGCCGGTCAGGCTGGTGAGCAGCTTGCTCGAACGGAAGATCTCGTCGGCCTTCACATTCGTGGTGACGCCAAGCCTCTCCGTCCGGGTCTTGATGGCGAGGACAATCTCCTCGAGCGCCGCATTCCCCGCGCGTTCGCCAATGCCGTTGACTGTGCACTCCACCTGGCGGGCGCCGTTCTCGATCGCCGCGAGCGTGTTCGCCACGGCCAGTCCGAGATCGTTATGGCAGTGAGCGCTGAGCATGGCCTTCGTGATGTTGGGAACCCGTTCACGCACCGTCTTGAACAGGGCACCGTATTCGGCCGGCACCGCATAGCCAACAGTATCCGGAAGATTGACCACGGTCGCGCCGGATTCGATCACCGCCTCGAGGATCTCACAGAGGAACGCGATGTCGCTCCGGGAAGCGTCTTCGCAGGAGAACTCCACATCCTGGCAAAGCCCCTTCGCGTAGGTCACTGCAAGGATTGCATCCTTCAACACCTGGTCGCGCGTCTTCTTCAGTTTGTGAAAAAGATGGATGTCGGACGTCGCGATGAAAGTATGAATGCGCGGCTTTTTCGCCTGCCCGATCGCCTCCCAGGCACGGTCGATATCGCCGGGCACCGCCCGGCACAGACCGGCAACGGTGCAATGCTCAACCGATCCTGCAATCCTCCGGACCGATTCAAAATCTCCCGATGAGGCGATCGGAAAGCCCGCTTCAATGACATCAACCTGCAGCCGTTCGAGTTGTCTGGCCATGCGGACTTTTTCGTCCACGTTCATGCTGCAACCCGGGGATTGCTCCCCGTCCCTCAGCGTCGTGTCAAACACCTGGATGCGGTTCTCCATCGTCTCGGGTCCTTTCTAGAGTTCCTTGCCTTCGATCTGCACCAGCTTCTTCACCCATGCCATCAGCTCGTCGAACTGCGCCGGCATGAGCGACTGTGCCCCATCGGAAAATGCATCCTCGGGGCTGGGATGCACCTCCACCAGCAAACCGTCAGCTCCAACGGCAACGGCGGCCTTGGCCAGCGGCGTCACGAGGCTCCGCACTCCCGTCCCGTGACTGGGATCCACGATGACCGGAAGGTGGCTCAACTCATGCAAGGCGGGCACGGCGGAGAGGTCGCATGTGTTCCGTGTGTAGTCCTCAAACGTTCTGATCCCGCGCTCGCAGAGAATCACCTCGTAGTTCCCCTGTGACATGATATACTCTGCCGAGAGAAGCAGGTCCTTCACCGTGTTTGCCATTCCACGCTTGAGAAGGACCGGCTTGCGGACCTTCCCCACCTCCTTGAGCAGCGCGAAGTTCTGCATGTTGCGGGCCCCGATCTGGAGAATGTCCGCATACTCCGTGACCATCGGAACATCCGCGGGAGTAATCACTTCGGTAATGATAAAGAGCCCCGTCTTCTCACGGGCCTCCACCAGAAGTTTGAGCCCGGCCTCTTCAAGCCCCTGAAAGCTGTAGGGGGAGCTTCGCGGTTTGTATG
>DAIUKN010000108.1:0-7768 GCA_036848195.1 Bacteroidota bacterium | reverse complement strand
AGACGCGTTGGACTTAGGATCCAATGGAGAAATCCGTGGGGGTTCAAGTCCCCCTCTACCCACACACACGTGAACGAACCAGCGGAAGGAAGCAGCGCGGTGCAGGTTACCATCAATACCATATCAGAAGTCGAGCACGAGGCGGAATTTGAGATGTCCGGCGAGGAACTTCAGCCGCATTTCGAAAAAGCGTACGAGAAGTTCCGGCCGAAAGCCGAGATCAGGGGATTCCGGAAGGGAAAAGTGCCCCTCCCGATGATCAAGCAGATGTATGGCGAGGCCATCGAACACGATGCCCTTGACGATATTGCGAACGAGGTGTACCAGAAGACCATGGAAGAGCGTCACATCAACCCCATCGGCAGACCGTCGATGACCGATATGGACTTCAGGCGCAAAGAGCACTTTCGTTTCAAAATCAAATACGAGGTGAAACCGGAGATTGTGCTGCAGAAGTACAAGGGAGTTCCGGTCGAGAAGCCGGTCCACACGGTCACCGATGCCGAAGTCGACGCGGAGATCCAGCAGCTCCTCCGCTCCAACAGCACAACCGTTGATGCTCAGGAGGTAGCCGATACCGAGTATGTCGTGACGGCCGACGTTCAGGAGCTTGATGAGGCGGGATCGCCCCTGATCGGCAAGAAAACGCCGAACGCGCGGTTTTATCTCGCTGACGAATCCCTCACTGGGGAGATCAAGACTGCCCTCGCGAATGCACAGACAGGGGGAATCTACCGGGTCACGCTCGAATCGCAGCACGAGGACCACGCCCACAAGAACTTTCTCGAATTCACAGTCAACCGTATCCAGAAGGTCGAGCTACCCCCTTTCGACGAGGCGCTGGTGAAGAAAGTCACCGCCGATAAGGTGTCGTCGCCGGAGGAATTCCGGAACGACATCCGGACCGATCTCGAGCGATACTGGACCGGCCAGGCCGACGCACGGGTCAACGACGGACTGGCAAACGAGCTGGTTCGCCTCCACGAATTCCCCGTTCCAGAAACCCTTGTGGATGCGTTCCAGGACTCTTTCGTTGAGGAGATCAAGAATAGATCGAAGGACAAGAAACTTCCAAAGGGGTTCGATGAGGAGAAGTTCCGGGCGGAGAACCGTGCCTACGCAGTCTGGCAGGCAAAGTGGATGCTGCTGAAGGAGCGGATCGCCGAGGAGGAGAAACTCACGGTCACGGATGAAGACATCGCGGCCCTGGTGGAAGCCGAGGCCACCCGGATCGGTATCGACAAGAACCGCCTCATGGAATACTACCGGAAGTCGAGCGCTGCCACGGAACGGATCCTCTCCGGAAAAATCATGGCGATGCTCAAGGCGAATGCAAGAATCACCGAAACAACGTCACCCAATGAGGAAAAAAGGCCACAATGAAGGACATCACGATTTATAACCAGCTCATCCCGATGGTGGTAGAGCAGACCGGCCGCGGTGAGCGTGCATACGATATCTTTTCCCGCCTCCTGAAGGAGAGAATCGGCTTCATTGGAACGCCGATCGATGACACGATTGCGAGTCTCGTTATCGCCCAGCTTCTTTTCCTGGAGTCTGAGGATCCCGACAAAGACATTTCGCTCTATATTAACAGTCCGGGCGGCAGCGTCTCCTCCGGCCTCGCGATGTATGACACCATGCAGTATATCCGTCCAGACGTCGCCACCATCTGTATCGGCCTTGCTGCAAGCATGGGGGCGGTTCTTTTGGCGGGGGGTGCAGCCGGGAAGCGTTCGTGCCTCCCCAACTCCCGGGTGATGATCCACCAACCCTGGGGCGGCGTGCAGGGCACGGCATCGGACATCAGCATTCAGGCAGAAGAGATCCTCCGGACAAAGAAGCGTCTGAACGAGATTCTCGCCCATCACTGCAAGAAGCCGATCGATGCAATCGAGAAGGACACCGACCGCGACCGGTACATGTCACCGGAAGAGGCGCGCAATTACGGATTGATCGACCAGATTTTTGTCAAGAAGGAACGCGAACCGAAGAAGTAGCACCGGGGACGCACAGCCATGAGCCAGAGAACCAAAGGGACCGATAAGATACGTTGCTCCTTCTGCGGGAGAACGCCCGAGGAAGTCCAGAGCATTATTGCAGGCCCGGATGTTTATATTTGCGACATCTGCGTCTCCAGCTCGGTCGACATCATCCGCAACAATCTTGCCGCATTCGCTACACGCCGGGGACCGAAACCCGGCCTGACGCCGGTACAGATCAAGAAGGCCCTCGATGATTACGTCATCGGTCAGGAACAGGCCAAGAGGAGCCTCGCCGTCGCGGTATACAATCACTACAAGCGGATCGATGCCAAGGACCGCCTGTATGACATCGACGATGTCGAGCTCGAGAAGACAAACATCCTGCTGATCGGGCCCACCGGCACAGGAAAGACGCTCCTGGCCCAAACGCTTGCGCGGATTCTCGACCTTCCCTTTGCGATCGCGGACGCCACGACCCTGACAGAAGCCGGGTACGTCGGCGACGATGTCGAGACGATCCTTGTTCACCTCCTCCAGAACGCGGACTACAACGTGGAGCGCGCTGAACGGGGTATCGTGTACATTGATGAAATCGACAAGATCGCGCGGAAAAGCGAGAGCGTGTCGATCACCCGTGACGTTTCCGGCGAAGGCGTACAGCAGGCTCTGCTGAAGATCCTGGAAGGGACCATTGCCGGGGTTCCGCCCAAGGGCGGCCGCAAACACCCCGAGCAGAGCCTGATCAATATCAACACACGAAACATCCTGTTCATCTGTGGCGGGGCGTTCGAAGGACTGGACAAGATTATCGCTCGCCGCGTGAACATGAACCCGATGGGGTTCGGCGCCGAAATCAAGGGGAAGAAAGACGCCAACACCGATCACTTCCTCCAGCTCGTGCAGCCGGAAGACCTGATCAAGTTCGGGATGATCCCGGAATTTGTGGGGCGCGTCCCGCTCATCGCGGCATTGCATTCCCTGAACAAAGAGGCTCTGCACAATATTCTCACCGAGCCGAAAAACGCGATTCTCAAGCAGTACAAGAAGCTCTTCCGGATGGAGGGCGTTGATCTGACCTTCGAAGATGGCGCAGTCGATGCCGTGGTCGATCTCGCGCTTGAACGCGGCACCGGAGCCCGTGCCCTGCGGTCCATCATCGAAGAGGTCATGCTGGACGTCATGTACTCGCTGCCCGAAAAGCAGAACGTCGCGTCATGCACAATCTCGAAAGAGACCATCCTCAAGAAGAAGGATCCTGTCTACCGGTACGAGGAACGAAAGCAATCGGCATAGCGGCCGGCACATCCCGAGAAGAGCTGCATGAGGGGCCTCGTTCCCGCGCGCCTCAGTAAATCCCGCTTGCACTCCCCTGTTTTGTCAGCTTAATGTCCTGAAGCTGCGGTGCTTTAAGCCGTATCTCAATGCGGAAGTTGCGGTATTGTCCGGTGGGCACCCAGGTGAAGTTCATCTCCCAGCAATGCAGATCACGATAGATGGAGATCTGCGGCGCCGAAATCTGCCGGTTCAAGATGTCGTAGCTGGCGCTGGTGGTGATCTTCCAGAGTTCCGTCAGGTTGAAGCCCAGTCCGATCACGAGACTTGAGCTGCGGATGACCGTCCGGGGATCGCTCTGGTTCTGGCTGAAATTCCACATCAGATCAAGGTTCCAGGGAATGCTGAAATCCGGATCCTCGTCCGAATAGAGCCCGGTCATTCCTGAACGGGGCTTCTTCTGGCCCAGACTGTCGGCGGCCGTGCGGGTCGGGCCGGCGGTGGTCTTGGTCTTCTGGCCGCTGAGGTGCGTCCCGACACTGATGGAGAAGCTGGTCATATCCGCCAGCCTCCCATCCTTCAGCAGGAATTCATTGACCCTCCGGCCCGTCCTGCCGTCGCGCGGATCGACGGCAAACTTGTAGAGATTGAACCGTGCGCCTCCGCCGATGGAGAGAAGCTGTGCGATGCTCGTCCGGAAGTCCAGGCCGAGTTCCGTGAAGCGGAGACTGTCGGCCGCGAAGTTGTATCCGATGCCAAGGTTGAGGTTCAGGAGCTGGAATTTATTCTCCTGCGAGGAAGTATCGGCAGTTGCCGTCTTCATCTCGAACACGTTTCCAATATTCAGGTTTATCGACTGCCGCTCCCCCGCCGGCGCGCCTCCGAAAACGCCCCGGTCATAGTAGCCGTACTGCCGGGTGGTGCCGTACTGATCGATGTAGCTGCCGTAGTACCCGAAGCCCGGTTTCGAAAAGTCAGGCTGGTACACGTAGGAGATGCTCGGCGTCACCTGATGGCGGATTCCTTTGATCCCGAAGATTCCCGGTTGGAAGATGCCATAAATCTTCGTGCTGGCGCTGATGCCGAGGTCGAAATATCGGACTGCATAGAACCCTTTTTCCGTAGAGGGTATCAGGCTGCTGTCGGCCGGATTGAAATTCTCGAAGTCCCGTTTGTTGTACCACTTCTCGGTGTAGTTGAAGAACGGTGCAATCGTGATGTAGCCCGCCTTTGGCGCGGCGTTGATCGCAAGCGAGTGCTGGATACCGGCGCGTTCGTCCGTCGCACTTCCCTCCGTCAACCGCGTCTTCGTGCGGGTATTCAGCAACGATCCGTTGTACGTGTACCCGATGTAGTCATACCAGTGCTCCGGCATCGCGCTCGCGCCCTTCTTGGACGAACGGAACGGGAAGCTCTGGCTCCGGCTGAAGACCACGCTCGGAAGAACGTCGGATATCTCAACCGAGTTTGGCGTCGGCGAGAGATTCTGGTCCCGGCGGACGTTCAGGGTAAGACTGTTGGGTGTTCCCTCCCAGTACTTTGTGAAGGTGGCGTTCGAAACGACGTTTTGCCGGAGCAGGTCGTTCAGGTTGTAGCTCGTCTGCTGGTAGTACGAGCCGCTTGTGAATGTGAAGTCTACCAGGAGTCTGGCGGTGGGATCGAATTCCTGACTGTGGTTGAGACGGATATTGAATACTTTTTCGTCGCCGTAGTTCGGATCTCCCGATTCCCCCGTGATCACCCGCCCCAACGAAGCGCTGATCGAACCAACAAAATTATACCGCAGGGCATAGCGAAAGTCGGAATACGCTGTATAGCTCCCCTTGGAATACAGATCGCTTTTCACGCTCCAGTCCATGTAATCATTAATCGCCCAGTAGTAACCCAGGTGCGTCAGATAGCGGCCCCGCGAACTCTGGCCGTAGGCGGGCATGATCAACCCGGATCGCCGACCCCGCTCGCTCGGGAAGACCCCAAACGGAAGCGCAAACACCGGGACATCAGAAATATAGAGATAGACCGGGCGGGCAACCACCCTCTCCTTGACCACCACTTTCATTTCGGGACTGCCGAAATAGTAGTGCGGGTGATCAAGATCGCATGTCGTGAAACGGCCGTTCTCGACGTACAGGACGTCGGTATTCACCTTCTTGATCTCGTCCCCGTAGTAGAGCCCCTTCTCGATCTCCGTCTTGCCAACGTCGATCTTCCCCTTCTTTGATTTGAAGTTGTACGTGAGGGTAGAGCCGTCATACTTCTCATTTCCATCAATCATGACCGGCCGGCCCCGGAACCTCGTGCCGGTCGTGTCGGCTGTGTCAGGAACCCCCTCGGCAAAAAGGAGTGACGTATTCCAGTTGATGCCGATCCTCTCAGCCTTCAGGCCTAGCTCTTTGTACTGGAGACTCCCGTTGCCGAACAGGTGCATGGTCTTTTCGCCAAGCGAATAGAGAACGGAATCTACGGCTGCATACGTAATCACGGAATCGATTCCCGATGGAGACGCCGGAGTCAGGACGGTGTCGGGGACTCCCTTTGTCGTATCGCTCCGGAACGCTGCAAGGGAGCTGTCCGCCGGGATGCGGGGACGCCGCGCGTTCTCCTGTGCGCCCGCAGTGCTCCATGAAGCCACGACGATGACGAGGGCCCATGAGAGACGCGATGGCCCCGACCGTTTCACGGTATGCCCCGTTCTTCCCATTCTTATCTTTTCTTCGACTTCCACCAGGCAAGCAGACGATCCCGGATCTTCTTTTCTGCGCCGTTTTCGGTCGGACGATAATAGACTCGTTCCCGCAGCCGGTCCGGGAGGTATTGCTGATCCACAAAGTGATTCTCGAAGTCGTGGCTGTACCGGTATGTGCTACCGTACCCGAGGTCTTCCATCAGTTTTGTCGGCGCATTGCGCAGGTGCAGCGGCACCGGTTCATCGGGGAGCTCCCGGGTATCACCCATCGCCTCGCTGATGGCAAGGTACGATGCGTTGCTTTTCGGGGAGGAAGCAAGATAAGTCGCCGTCTGCGAGAGCACGATCCGCGCCTCAGGCATGCCAATGTAATCCACCGCGGTGAAACAGGACGTGGCCAGCGTCAGCGCATACGGATCAGCGTTACCGATATCCTCCGATGCAAGGACGATCATTCGCCGCGCAATGAACTTCGGATCCTCCCCCCCCGCAAGCATCCGTGCGAGCCAGTAGACGGCGGCGTCCGGATCACTTCCCCTGATGCTTTTGATGAAGGCCGAGATGACGTTGTAATGCTCCTCACCATTCTTGTCGTACTTCACATACTTCCGCTGGAACGCTTCGTCAATCTCCTTCCGACCGATGACAACATTGCCGTCGGCCGGCGGGCCGGCAAGACGCACCGCCGTCTCGAGGCCGTTCAGCATCATTCTCGCATCTCCACCCGCCAGGAGAATAAGATGGTCGCGGTCG
Organism: Bacteroidota bacterium; assembly: GCA_036848195.1. Classification (GTDB taxonomy): domain Bacteria; phylum Bacteroidota; class Ignavibacteria; order UBA10030; family UBA6906; genus DAIUKN01. Next base: position 1,072 of record DAIUKN010000108.1, on the reverse strand, counting down.
TTCACCCGAACCGGACTCTTGCTGAGAAGGGCATCACGGCTCAACGCATGATCGATTATTCTATTCAGGTGCGCCCCCGTGAGCGGTTCAAGCACGTAAATACGGCAACGCGAGAGAAGAGGGGAAATGACTTCGAAGGATGGGTTTTCGGTGGTGGCCCCGATGAGCGTGATGAGGCCGTCCTCGACACTATGCAGGAGCGCATCCTGCTGCGCCTTGTTGAAGCGATGAATTTCATCGACGAAGAGAATCGTCCGCTTGCCACGATGGCGGATATTCTCCTGCGCGCGTTCCAGGACCTCGCGCACGTCTTTCACGCCGGACGAAACGGCATTCAACTGATGGAAATCGGCATCGGTGTGGTGCGCGATGATACGCGCGAGCGTAGTTTTGCCGCTCCCCGGCGGGCCCCAGAAAATCAGGGAAGGGAGCTGATCGCTCTCGATCAGTATCCGGAGTGGTTTCCCTTCGCCGAGCAAGTGCTCCTGCCCGACGAACTCTTCCAGCGAAAGGGGACGGACGCGTTCAGCAAGGGGGGCGGTGGTGCGGACGGGCGGCTTCGCCTTCGGGGGCTCGAAAAGTTCCATACCGTTGATTTCAGATCCACGATTCCCGTGACCGGGCTTGAATCATTTCGCCTTGGGCACCCGATACACCGTCTCTCCTTCACGGACCATCCCGTACTTCTCCCGCGCCACTTTCTCGATGGCCTTCCGGTCCCCCTCCAGCGCCTTTGATTCAGCCTGCAGCCGCTGGGTTTCGATCTGCGCCTCGCGGATCTTTGCTTCGAGCTCCGTTTTCTGGCTCTGCAACCGTATGCGCTGCACGATACCACGGGGGCCGAAAAAGACGTAGAGGACCACCGGCAATCCGATGACCAACGTCAGCATCGCACGCTTGTTCCGGATCAGCTTCCGGAACAGGGCGGAAGGGTCGAGCCGCTTCTTCTTTTTTCTATAGAAATCGCTGTCCATCCAGTCGATAATGTACTATATATTTGAAGACCATGCAAGGCACCGATTTGCCTCAGTTAAAATCTATTCGAAACAGGGTTGTTGCCTCATGGAAGTTT
>DAIUKN010000107.1:0-7790 GCA_036848195.1 Bacteroidota bacterium | reverse complement strand
GCTGGGGGTCCCTGTGACCGTGCATGCCGCGATCGGAACGGACACGATTCACCAGCAGCCGTCGATGGACGGGGCCGCGACGGGAGAGATGTCGTTCCGCGACTTCCGCTCACTCTGTGAGAGCTGCCGGGGCCTGGCAAAAGGGGGCGTTGTTCTGAATGTCGGCTCGGCGGTCATCATGCCGGAGGTGTTTCTGAAAGCGCTGACGGTCGCCCGCAACCTGGGAGCAAAGGCCAAAGGGTTCACAACTGCGGTTTTCGATATGAATCACCATTACCGACCCGCAATGAACGTTCAGATCCGCCCAACCCAGGACGGAGGAAAAGGGTACTATCTCACCGGCCATCATGAGATCATGGTGCCGCTCCTGGCGGCCCTGATCAAGACGAGGATGCGCTGATGGAAGAGGTCTCAATCCCCCCGAAAGAGCCGTGGATCCGCCGCCTCCCTCCTGTCGCATTCGCCCTCGTTGCGCTGATGCTGATCTTCTTTTTCTATCAATTCGTTGCCGGTGGCGTCACCCTGCTTCTGGCCAGGGGGAAGGTCACCGAAGATAACGTAGGCCTCATCCGCTGGTCGACGATTATCGGACAGCTCCTCTGCATTCTGATACCGACCCTCTTTCTGGCAAAGCGAAGGCATGGAAACCTGGTGGAGTTCTTCCGGTTCACCCTCCCGACTCCGCAGGAAACGGTGGTGACAATTGTCGCTGTGTTTGCACTTCAGCAGATGGCCCAGGGGTACATGGCAATGCAGGATGCCATCCCGCTTCCTGGTCCCCTGAAGACCTACGTAGACATTTTCAAAAAACTCTTTGAAGAGACCTACCGCGTCCTTGTGCAGGCGCACTCGCCCTGGGAGTTCGTGCTCGTGGTGTTTACCGTGGCGGTCGTTCCCGCCCTATCGGAGGAGCTGCTCTTCCGCGGTTTGGTGCAAAGCAGCCTGGAAGAAGCAACCGGCGGGATAAAGGCGGCGATCATTGCCGGGGTGATTTTCGGTGCCTACCATCTGAATCCGTTCAGCATCGTCCCCCTTGCAGCGCTCGGGATCTACTTCGGATTTATCGTCTACCGGTCCAGGAGCATCGTCGTGGCGATTGCAGCCCACTTCTTCAACAATTTTGTTGCGTGTGTGGCGATCTACCTCCAACTCGATGATGATTTCGTGGCGATCGCACCGGGGAGTACGCCGACGGCCCAGATGATCCTCGGCAATTTTGCCCTGTTCACGCTCGTGTTTGTCGGAGCGACCTACTACTTCATTCACATGACTTCGGAAAAGGAGTAAGGGAATTCACGTGAGCAACCTGACCGTGCGCGTCCTGGTCGCCGTCGTCGGGATACCGTTGATCCTCCTGCTCACCATGAGCGGGGGGTTTTCGTTCTTTGCGTTCGTGGCGGTGGTCTCTTCCTTGGCGCTGACCGAATTCTATGCTTTGGCACGCGCGAAGGGTGCATTTCCGCAGGCCATTCCCGGTATCCTGTTTGGGCTTTTCCTCAGTACGGTGTTTATCTTCGCACGGCTGCGTGACGCCGTCCTCGGTTTTCTGTTGGCGCATGGTCTGGGGGTCCCCGCGCCGACCATGGCGCAGTATTTTCTGATCCTCTTCCTCCTGTTTGTCCCGCTCATGCTGCTTGTGGAACTGTTCCGGAACAAGGGGTCGGCCCTCTTGAATGTCGCCGTGACGGTATTCGGAGCGGCGTATGTGTCCCTCTTCTTCGGCTCGCTCATCGGGCTCCGTGAATTGTACATTCCCGAAGATTTTCCGGTCTACCTGCACTTCCCGGTGCACGGAGCGCCGGATGATGTGAGGGCTACCATCGATCGCTGGGGCGGCCTGACGGTGATTGCGGTATTCGCGTCGATCTGGATGTGTGATTCGGCCGCATATTTTGCCGGTCGCGCGTTCGGAAAACACAAACTGTTCGAACGGGTCAGCCCGAAGAAGACATGGGAGGGCGCCGTTGCCGGATTTGCCTTCGCCGTTATCGCGTTCGTTGCGGCCCGCCAGATTGCCCTCCCGTACATGACCCTGACGAACGCTGTTGTGTGCGGTGCGATCGTGGGAATTTTCGGACAGCTTGGAGATCTAGTGGAGTCGCTCCTGAAGCGGGACGCAGGAGTCAAGGATTCCTCTTCGCTGATCCCGGGACACGGGGGCGTCCTCGATCGCTTCGACAGCCTGATGTTTGTGTCGCCCCTGCTCTTTTTCTATCTGGATTTCATTGTCTTTTGACATAGCCGGAGAGGTTGCGTGAGGACACGGAGGAAGCTGCGGGTGCATGTCGTGACGATGGGCTGCGCCAAGAATGTCGTCGATTCGGAGAAATTGATGGCGCAACTCCGGCTGAACGGGGTGGAGCTTGCCCCATCGGTCGAGCGCGCGGACGTTGCGCTGATCAACACCTGCGGGTTTATCGATGCGGCAAAGGAGGAATCCATTGATGCCATCATCGATCATGTCCGACTGAAATCCCGGGGGAGGCTGAAGAAGGTCTTTGCCATGGGCTGTCTCACCGAACGCTACATGGAAGATCTGCGAAAGGAAATTCCCGAGGTTGACCGGTTTTTCGGTTCGCACCAGATGGAAGACATCCTCCGGGAATTCGGCGCTGAGTACAAGCATGAGCTCGTCGGGGAGCGTTTTCTGACAACCCCCGCCCATTCGGCGTATTTGAAAATCTCCGAAGGCTGCGACAATCCCTGCTCGTTTTGCGCCATACCCATCATGAGGGGAACACACGTCAGCCGCCCCATGGAGGAAATCCTTCACGAGGCGGCTCGTCTGGCGGAGCAGGGGGTGAAGGAACTCGTCGTGATCGGGCAGGATACAACCTATTACGGGATCGATCGAGACGGCAGACGTCGCCTCCCTGAGTTGGTGGAGCGGCTCGCCGATCTGGATGGCATCGAGTGGGTTCGGCTGATGTATGCCTATCCTGCCCAATTTCCGCTGGAGCTTCTGGATGTGATCGCCGGTCATCCGCACGTCTGTAAGTACCTCGATATGCCAATCCAGCACGTTTCGGACGCACTCCTCAAATCCATGCGCCGGGGCATCTCCCGCAGGGCTCTCCGCGAGCTTGTTGCGAAGATCCGGGAAAAGGTGCCGGGCATCGGCCTCCGGACGACGCTCATCGTCGGATACCCCGGTGAGGGGGAAAAGGAATTCGGAGAGCTTTTGGAGTTTGTGACCGAGGCCCGGTTCGACCGTCTTGGAGTGTTCACGTATTCGCTCGAAGAAGGAACCAGCGCATTTCCGCTCAGGGATCCGGTTTCGCAGGAGGAAAAGGAGCGCCGCCGGGCACTGATCATGGAAGCTCAGCAGGAGATTTCGGAGGAACGCAACAGTACTCTGATCGGATCGCGTCTGAAAGTGCTTGTCGAGAGGAAGGAGAAGGACCACTATGCCGGGCGGACTGAGCACGACGCTCCCGAAATTGACAACGAGGTGATCATCCGGACCGAGAAACCACTTCTCATCGGGAGTTTTTCCGAGGTTGAAATTGTTGATGCTTATGAGTATGATATTCTCGGAACGATCTGAGGCATCAGGCCTTGAGGAGGCGCTTGTGAACGCTTACCGGAGGTGGGTGGCCTGCACTCGCGCCGGAGTCCTGGGAGGACTCCTGGCGTTGATGGGGCCGGCAACAGTGTTCGCACAAGTTGAAATTACGGGAACGGGGATCTCTGACTATCCCGGAACCTTCGCCCTCGATGCGATCGCCTTTGCCAGCACGTCTCCCAATCTGAGCCGCCTCGACGTTTTCTCGATGGTTGGCTATGACGCCCTCAGCTTCGTCAAACAGAACGATCTGTATTACGCGTCCTACGAACAGACGATCTCCATCTTCGACTCAGCCGGGAGCCTCGTCAGTGAGAAGCTCTGGACGGAAGAGGTCAAAGGGGTCAGCTTCGACCAGTCTGTTTCGACGCAGGCCTACAGCGTGACACAGCGGGTGTTTGCCCTGGCACCGGGGAAGTACTCGATTGTCAGCACGGTGCGCGACAATGAGAGTAAGATCACGCGCCGTATCGCCCGACAGATCCTGGTCTCCAATTTTTCACTCCCCGCGTTTTCCCTGAGCGACATCATGCTTCTGAACAGGATCACTGTCCAGGGGGAGAAGCGCTCGATTCTGCCAAACATTACGTCCAACGTGGGGGATCTTCCGGAACCCTTCCACGTCTATTTCGAAGCGTACAACCGGACGAAGATCGACTCGGTTCGGTTCACGGTGACGGTACTTTCGGAAAAGGGGGAACGGAAATTGGAGGCTGATACGGTTACCGACCTCCACGAAGGGAAGAACGAGAAGATCCTTCGCATCGACCACACGTCGCTTCCGCTGGGCGATTACCGGATGTTCATCCGGGCATACCCCCCGGCGCAAAAGCCCGTGATTGAGTCGGACTACCTCGGGGTTACGAATCGCGCCTTCCTGATTCGATGGCGCGGGCTTCCCAAAAGCCTTAAGGATCTCGACGTGGCGATCGACCAGCTCCGGTATATCACGAAAGATGATGAGTGGTCCCGGCTCAAGGAAGCAAAGACACCGGAAGAGAAACAGGCGCGTTTTCTCGAATTCTGGAAGAAAAGGGATCCCAATCCCAGCACTCCACGGAACGAGAGGATGGAAGAATTCTACCAGCGGGTGGAGTATGCGAACAAGCATTTCTCCCACTACACCGAGGGGTGGCGGACCGACATGGGGATGATTTACCTGATCTTCGGGCCGCCGAACAACGTGGACCGGCATCCGTTTGATATCGACGCGAAACCGTACGAGGTTTGGTTCTATTACGACCTCAACTACTCCTTCTTGTTTCTGGACCAGACCGGGTTCGGCGACTACCGCCTGCTGACGCAAGACTGGCAGTACCTGAACCGGTACCGGAACTAGAGGTACGCTGCGATTCCCCACCGTCTCGGAGCGGCCGCGAATAGCTGAGGAGTCGAAGCCCTGTCCATGGCCATTGTCTCACCTCATCGCCCGCCTCAACGAACGGCTTTCCTTGCCGGGATCATCCTCCTTTCGGCGACCGGCCTGGCCGCTGTAAATCCCGCCCTGCTTCAGTCCGTTCGAATGACCGGCAACAGCGTCGCCTCATCCCGGGAAATTTCTTCGTGGATCTCCTCCCGCGCCGGAACGCCGTTTTTGCCTGCGGCGGTGGAGACGGACCTGCGTGCGATCACGGCAAACTACCATCGGCTCGGGTTTCTGAGCGCTTCCGCAAGGGTGGCCGGAATAGTCTACGGCCCGGACAGTGCCACAGTCGAACTGGAGCTCGCCATCACTGAAGGCCGGCGTGCCGTCGTCGGCGCGCTTTCGATCAACGGCCTCCGGCTGTTCCCTGAGTCTGAGGCCCTTGAGACGTTCGAGACTCGCCCGGGTGACCCGCTCGATCAGGCGGTGCTTGAACAGGACCTGATATCGCTCGCCGCCCGCTACGAGAAGCTGGGGCATCCTCTGGCAGAGTGTCGTGTTGAAGATCTTACGGTGCGCCCCGGTGAAGAATCCGACTTTCTGGATATCACGCTTACGGTGGACGAAGGGGAACAGGTCCGGATCGATGAGATACGTGTCGAGGGCAACCGGGAGACATCCACCGAGGTCATCGTCAGGGAGACCCGGCTGAGGAGGGGAGAACCCTTTGATGCAGCACGGGTTGATGCAATCAAACCCCGCCTGAACAGGCTCAATATCTTCTCGTCGGTCTCCGAACCCGAGCTGTATATGCGTGGCGGGGTCGGCGGACTCCTGATCCGTGTGCAGGAAGGGAGCACGAACACCTTCGACGGAATCGTCGGCTACATGCCGTCGCCGGGGCCGGGGCAGAGCGGATACCTGACGGGACTTGTGTCGGTCTCGATGAGGAATCTTTTCGGGTCGGGCCGCAAGCTTGCTTTTCGATGGCAGAGGGAGGACCGCTCGTCGCAGGAGCTGAGCCTCCGGTATGCGGAGCCGTGGATCTTCGGGCTGCCGCTCAACATCGGGGGAGGGTTCATACAGCGGCAACAGGACAGCACGTACGTCCGGCGAATTCTGGATCTCAAGGCCGAGCTGATGCTTTCGGAGGAACTTTCAGTCGGGCTGATCCTCGGGTCGGAGGCAACCATCCCGTCGGCCGATACGACGGTTCAGCGGACCTTTCGCAGTTCGGCGGTGACCATCGGCGCCGAGGTCCAGTACGATACGCGCGACGATATCTACAGTCCCGCAACGGGTGTTCGCTATCGGGCGGACTACCATTACGGCCGGAAAAAAGCAGATCATCCGGAGAGACCCCTCCGGAGTACGCTGCAACGATTCGGCCTCGATCTTGATTTCTTCTTCCCTGCATTTCGGCGCCAGGTTGTCGCCATCGGCATCCATGGCCGTCAGGTACAGGGAGGAGACATCCAGGACGGCGAACTGATCCGTTTCGGGGGAACCAACAGTCTCCGGGGGTATCGGGAGAACCAGTTTCTCGGATCGCAGGTACTCTGGACGAACGCGGAATATCGTTTCCTGACGGGGCGCCGCTCGTTCCTCTACGGATTCGTTGATACAGGATACTCCATGCGTCCCAATGACGACCTCCGGGGGATCCCCGGTTCAGAGTCCTTCAGAGTCGGCTATGGCTTCGGGGTCAGACTTGACACAGCGATCGGGATCATGGGGGTCAGCTTCGCTCTGGGGCAGGGAGACACCTTCAGCACAGCAAAGATCCATTTCGGATTGATCAATGAATTCTGACGGCCCGCATCCACCTGACAGCGCACGGCGTCAGGCTATGCTTTTGCACGAGCGGACTCTTTGGGGCCGCGGCCTCCAACTTGTCGCGGGAGTTGATGAAGCGGGGAGGGGACCGCTGGCCGGTCCTGTTGTTGCCGCGGCCGTGATAGCAGGGAACGATTTTTTTCTCCCCGAGGTGGACGACTCAAAGAAGCTAAGCGCGGCACAACGGGAGCGGCTCTATGATGCCATCCTGAAAGGGGCTCTCGGCGTCGGCGTCGGATGCGTTGACCATGAGACTATCGACAGGGTCAACATCCTCAATGCGACCTTCGAGGCAATGCACATCGCGGTGGATTCTTTGCCCGTGGCTCCGGAATTCCTGCTTATCGATGGTAATCGTTACAGGGGGGGAGAGATTCCCTTCAGAACGATTGTGGACGGCGACGAGCTCTGTTTCTCGATTGCCGCCGCTTCGATCATCGCAAAAGTGACACGGGATCGTTTGATGCTGGACTACGATCGAGAATTCCCCGGGTACGGCTTCGCCAGGCACAAGGGATACGGGACCCGGGAGCACCGGGAAGCCATCGCCCGGCTCGGGGCCTCACCGATTCACCGCCGGTCGTTCACGGTGAAAGCCGTTCTTCCCGCCCCGGTTTGACCATGGCCGATGTCGGGTACCGAAAGACGTCGGAGGTCGGGAAGGCAGGAGAGGAGATAGCGCGCCGCTATCTGCGGGAACGTGGTCTGACTATCCTGCAGTCGAACTACCGGTGGGTACGCGCTGAGGTGGACATCGTAGCAGAAGAGGGGGAGGTCCTTGTCTTCTGCGAAGTGAAGATGCGCACCAACGACCGGTACGGGGCGCCCGAATACGCCATTACCCCGAAGAAGCAGCGGCAGGTCAGGAAAGCCGCCCTGGGATACCTCGCGGAACACGAAATCCGGGAGAGGGTTTGCCGTTTCGATGTCGTCGCCATCGAGCAGTCTGGTACGACGATGGAGATCCGTCATTTGCGTGACGCTTTCTGATACCAACCATCATCCAGGACGATCCGTATGAATGCG
>DAIUKN010000106.1:5683-7791 GCA_036848195.1 Bacteroidota bacterium | reverse complement strand
GGAAACGCGGACCCTCTCCCGGCTGAAAAGATCATCTATACTCTCCGGACCGCCCCTCCTGCGACGCAAATCATCTACCCGCCGCGGAATGTCACGGTCCTCGTGAATGATCACACGACGGATTGGTGGCCCGGGGTGATCCTGGCGTTCAAAGGAACGGACCCCACCAAGCTCGGGCAGGTGACGGATTATGCCTGGTCTGTAGACGACGGACCTTTGACATGGGTGAAGGACACGGCCGTGATCATCACCCCCGACAAATTCAGGGGGGCGTTGACCGGTGTCCATAAGCTCAAAGTGACATCGCGCAATAATACCAATCTCGTGGATCCCGTGGGCGACTCCCTCATCGTCAGCTTTTTGGTGCCCGGATTTACGAAGAGTGTTCTCATCATCGACGAGACCGACGAGTTCAATAATCCCTTCATCACCCTGGGGATTTCGGACTCCGTTGTTGATGCCTTCTACGCAGATGTCTTTCCCGGCTCCACTTCGTGGGACTTCAAGAAGCAGGGGATGCCGCCGCGGGAGGTCCTGGCGGACTACAAGCTGGTCCTCTGGCACGCGGATGACGTTCCGGCTACCCAGCCGCACAAGATCTCGGATCCGGCCAACATAAAAATCTTCACCGACTATCTGAAAGTCGGCGGGAAGTTTCTCATGAGCGGCTGGCGCATCCTGAAATCGTTTGCGTACTACAGCAGCTTCCCGTTTAGTTTCACGCCCGGAACGTTCGTGTACGACTATCTCCACATCCGGACTGTCACGGAAACGGATATTCTGGGAGATATGTCGGGCGGGCAGGGGAAAATCGGGTCGTTCAGCAGTTTCAAGGTTGATTCCACCCGGCTCGCATTCTTTCCGTACAACGGAAGGATGTCCCAGGTGAATTTGATCACGGGTTTTGCGGGCTTCACGGACATCCTCTACTCGTATGAGAACGATCCAAACAGTCCGAACGTGACCTACAGGGGCCGGGCGATCGCCCTTCGGTATTACGGAACCGTGTACGACGCTGTCGTCCTCGGCTTCCCGATGTACTTTGTTGACAGGTCGGATGCCAAGGTGATGGCTCAGGAAATCCTCAGGAGTCTTCATGTTCAGTGAAGGATCTGCCGCGGCGCATCGCTGCTCACGAATCCGCATTCATCGGGCCCCGGCCCTTTTCGCGATGCTCCTCCTTGCGACGGTCGCCGTCGCGCAGACTGGCAAGATCGCCGGGACGGTGAAGGACAAAGTCAGCGGGGAGGCGCTGGTCGGCGTGAACGTTGCCGTTAAGGGGACTTCCCTCGGGGCATCCACCGACGTTGATGGACATTTCTTCATTCTTCGCGTCCCTCCTGGCGTGGTCGACCTTCAGATCAGTAGCGTGGGGTTCCAGGGAATGACATTGAAGGGCGTTAAGGTGCAGATCGATCTGACGGCTGAGGTCAACATCAAGCTCGAACAGACGAACATCGAGGTTCAGGAAGTCGTCGTTACGGCAGAGCAGAAGATGGTCCAGAAGGACATCACCTCCACCCGCCGTACGGTCTCACAGAAGACCATCCGCGAGACGCCCGGGCTTGATGCGACGACCGACATCTTCAAACTGCAGGCCGGAACCGTGTTGACCGCCGCACCGCCGACGCTCCGCCTCGCCGATGGCACGAAGCTTCAAGTTCGCGATGAGAGCCTGAAGGATGTCCACATCCGGGGCGGCCGCGGAGGCGAGATTCTGTACATGGTGGACGGCATGTCCGTGACGCACCCGATTTACGGCGGCCGCAGCGTCATGGACCTGAACCTGGTCGATGTGGAGAGTGTGGAGCTGCTCACCGGAGCGTTCAACGCGGAGTATGGCCAGGCGCAGTCCGGGGTGGTAAATATTGTCACGAAGAGCGGAGGCGAACATTACAAAGGAGGGCTCGAGTACAAGACCGACCGGGCCGGATTGTTCGGTGACTCGTACCTGACGGATTATGCCTCGGTCTTTATCGGCGGACCCGAGCCGATCACCCACGCGCTCCTTCCGCTGTTCGGTGTCGAGCCCGTCCCGGGACTGAGCTTCTTCCTTTCGGCAAATGCGACGCTGACCAACACCGACTATGACAATCACCGCACGCGCC
>DAIUKN010000106.1:0-5673 GCA_036848195.1 Bacteroidota bacterium | reverse complement strand
GCCGTAAGCTCAACCTCTTCGGTTTCATGGTGCCCGAACGGCAGGACAATTCCAACAACCTCAACGCCAAGGTCAATTGGGACATCACCGGCGAACACAAGCTGACAGTCAGCTATCACAGCTCCCGCAAGCAGTGGAGCAGCTTCGATTGGCTCTGGAAGTACCAGCCGGACAATACGGCGGACTACGCCAGAAACAACTACACCTGGAACGCGACATTCAGTCATGTCCTTTCGAAGTCGACCTACTACACGCTGATGGCGGGCTACCTTGATGTCGTCTACAAGGGCTCGCTGGGCGGGCTGGCTCCGCCGGATTTCTGGACTGCGGACAGCGCCGGAAGGTTGACGGCTCGGTACAACTCTCCCACCATCGATCCTAGCACGGGCTTCTTTGATCAAAGCGGTGTGGAGTCGATCTGGCGGGACGATCATACGAAGACCTACACATTGAAAGGAGATTTCACCTCACAGGTTCATCCCGCCCACCTCATCAAGTCGGGTCTCGAGCTGCAGTACAACCAGATTAGCTACATAGACATTCAGGATGGGGGGACGAAGCTGTCCAGGTACGGGCAGGGGATCGACTCGATTCCGCCGCCAGGGCCCTATCCGGTGTTTGGCCAGAATCGCTGGGTTTTCGACGCCAAACCAACCATTGCCTCTGCATACATTCAGGATAAGTTTGAGCTGGAATACCTCGTCATCAATGCCGGCGTCCGTCTCGACTATTTCGATCTTGGCAGTTCCGTCATGGCTCCGTCGTGGACGTCGACCTGGGAACGAGCCACCGGATTGAAGGCTGATTGGAAGCAGTCGATGGTCAAGTTCAGCCCGCGATTCGGCGTCTCGTTCCCAATATCGGAGAACATGGTGGTGTTTTTCTCGTACGGGCATTTCAATCAACTCCCGGAACTGCAGTATTTCTACCGGGACCCCTACAGCAGCCTGTATACCGGCAATCCGGGACTTGACTACGAGCAAACCATCCTCTATGAATTCGGATTCACCCACCAGCTCTCCGATTTCTGGGCGGTCGACATCAAGAGTTACGGGAAGGATATTTCGAAGCAGATCGGCTCGACGCAGGTGTACGGCACGCAGGGTACTCCGATCGAATTGTACGATAACAAGGGATACGGACGGGCACGCGGGTTGGAGTTCGAAGTGGTGAAGAACCCGTCGGACTATATCACGGGCCGAGCGACATACACCATTCAATGGGCCAACGGGTATTCGTCCTCGGCGTTCGATGACTACGTGCGCTCCACCAACAACTTCCCCTATCCCATACGGGAGCGCGCACTGTCGTGGGATACCCGGCATCAGGTGATTGTGCAGGCCACGGTGGCCGCGGGCCCCGGTCAGTTCCCCAACGTGTTCGGCTTTGAGCTGCCTGACGACTGGAATCTCACGCTGCTCTACCGGTACGCCAGCGGCACCCCATACACGCCCGGCCAGGCAATTCTGAACCCCGTGGAAGCGCAGAAGCAGGAGAACACCGTCTATGGCCCGTACACATCCTCGACCGACCTGAAATTTGAAAAGGGCTTCATCGTCGGCGGACTCCGACTGGCAGTCACGATTGACGTCTTCAATCTTTTCGATCAGCGAAATGTCCAGACGATATCGTACGGATTCAATACGTGGACAGGGAAGCCGTACCAGTATGGGGACATCGAGCAGCCCCAGAACAACTTTTATGACTATTACACCATGATCAGTCTGCGCGATCCAAGGATTTTTGCCACCGGGCGGACGACCAAATTGGGCTTCCGGCTCGATTTCTAGGGCGGACGATGTTGCGGAACCGATGTACGACGAACAAAGCAGTGAGAGAGAGCCTATGTGGAGATTGAAAACGGTCATCATGGTCGTCTGTGCCGTTCTTCTTTTCGCGAGTGGAACGGCTGTCGCCCAGTACGCAAAGCTGGACTGGAAGGTGACGAGCGTCGGGCAGGTGCGTCAGGTGATCACGAACATGGGAACGTTTGACAAGGGACGGACGAGATATCCCGGTCTGATCAACGCCGAATTCCCTCCGGGAAGCACGGAAGAGCATCTCTACCAGGGCGGCATCTGGATCGGCGGCATCACCCCGATGGGGGACACGCTGGTGTCCATGTCGGAAGCCCACTTCACGCCCCACGAGTTCTATCCTTCGGCAAACAACTGGGACACCATCTGGACCGGGTCGAAGGGGAAAACGCTCAATATCCCGTACTGGCCAAACTACGAGTGTATCTCCGACCAGGACTTCGTCTGCCGCTACAGCGACTACAACCTGCTCAATATCGACAACCATGTCCCGCTGTATCTGGATGTGACCCAGACGACATACTCCTGGAGTTCCGATCAGCTCGACGAGTTCCTGCTCTACAAATATTACATCGTGCCGAAGAAATTCCCGATCAAGGACGCGTACATCGGTTTCTGGATGCACAGTGCGATCGGCGTCATTAGTGCCGGCGACAACTTCATCGACGAGTACACGCGCTACTTTCCGCAGTATCACATGGCGCTTGCGCAAGACTCTCCGGGAGGGAATGACGGGACGGCCATCAGCCCGATCGGTTTCAGTGTCCTTTCTCCGGTCGACAATGTTCAGAACTGGAGCTTCAATTACTACGAGCATGAAGAGCTGCCGAGCCGCGATCCGGTTTGCTATCGGGAGATGGCCAGCGGGAGAATCATGCCGGACCGGCTCGAACGGGCCCGGGCGCACATCATCTTTGCCCTCGGACCGTTCCAGATGAATGTCGGCGACACCGTCGTCGTGGAGATGGCAGAAGTTTTCGGCTATGGGGTCCCGGGTGCATTGAAGAATGCGGAATACCTGAAGTTTCTCAAAAGCAAGAATTTCCGCGTGCCCTCGCCTCCCCCGAGCCCCGTGTTGCGCGTGGCGACGACCAACCATGAGGTGAGCCTCGATTGGACTCCGCTGGCCGGATCGACAAATCCCGAGACATATACAGATCCCAACCGTGGCGACACCATCGCCTATCCGTTCGAAGGGTACCGGCTGTACAGGAGCACGAAGAGTGCGGATGGCCCATGGACGCTGATTGCAGAATATGATGTGGTGAACGGCACAGGATTCAACACCGGGCTGCAGTACACCTACAGGGACGCCGGCCTGCTCAACAATGTCGAGTATTATTATACCGTAACGGCTTTCTCGCAGCCCGACAAAGTGATCAATTTCGCTTCCCAGGAAAGCAGTCAGTCCGCAAATGCGAAAGTCATTGTGCCAGGAACCGCTCCGCCGGCGACTGTCGGCGAGGTGGCCGCAGTCCCCAACCCCTACCGGGGCGACATCGCCTACAATTCGTACAATCCCCCATGGGAGCGTCCCCAGGGGAACCGGCCCTGGTGGATGGAGCAGGACCGCCGGATCCAATTCATCAATCTTCCGCCACAGTGCACTATCACGATTTATACTCTGGCCGGCGACAAGGTCAATACTCTCTCCCATTCCGACCTGAGCAGGGGATATGAAGACTGGAACCTGACATCCTCCATCGGACAGGCCGTCTCCAGCGGTATCTACCTGTTCACGGTAGAGGATAGAGTAAACGGGAAGGTGCAGGTCGGAAAATTTGTCATCATCAAGTAGCCGTGCCCGCGCGCATTTGAAGGTGAGAGCGATGAAATATCCGTTGATGGGCCTGATCGTCCTTCTGCCGGGGCTTCTGGTTGCCCAGTACAACCGCCCCGGGAGCACTGATGCGCAGTTCCTGAAAATCGGCGTGAGTGCCCGCGGGGCGGGCATGAGCGACGCGTATCTTGCGGCCGTCGAGGGTGCGGAAGCGACGTACTACAACGTTGCGGCGCTTCCCTGGTTGAAGACAAAGGACGTGGTCTTCAACCACACCTCCTGGTTCGCGAGCATCAAGCACGAATTCGCGGCGGCCGCGTACAATGCCGGAGATCTCGGAGCCTTTGGACTCTCCGTAACGGCACTGACGACCGACGAGATGAAAGTCCGCACTCCGCTCCAGCCGGAAGGAACGGGAGAGACATTTTATGCGGGGAATTATCGGTTCGGCCTCAGCTACTCGCGCTTTCTGACGGATCGGGTGACCTTCGGCCTGACCATGAGCTATATCACCATGAAGCTCTACCAGGAATTTAAGGCCGATGCATTCTCACTCGACATCGCCGTCATGTACGTATCGGATTTTCGTGGATTTCGGTTCGCCCTCGAGATCGCGGACTTCGGATCCAGCATTCAATATGTGAACGAGTCGTATCCGCTTCCGACGAATTTTCAATTCGGGCTTGCCATGAATGCCGTCGATGAGGAGAATCAGAAATTCCTCGTCAGTGTCGCCGCCATCAAACCCAACGAGGGAGAACCGCAGGCCCAGGTAGGAGGCGAGTGGGGTTTCTGGAAGACTTTTTTCCTTCGGGGCGGGTACCGGTTCAACTACTCGACCGCCACATATTCCCTCGGCGGGGGTGTTGCCTTTGATGTGGTGGGTGTCGGCATGCGGGCCGACTATGCCTTCAACAACTATAAGACTCTGGGCGGCGCCCATCGGTTTGGCCTTGGACTGTCATTCTGATGGCGCGCGCAATCGCGCCCCCCTTCGGCGGGCCCCGGGAGCAATCGGCTTCTGCCTTCTGCTATCCCTCCTGATCTTTCTCGCTCCGTGCACATCGGCGGCAGGGCGAAAGCAACAACGCACGCTTCCTCCCCCGCAAGATCCCTCCGGACCTCACCTGACACTCCCCCAAACTTTTCCGAAAGAGTCGTACACTCCGCACGGCTATCTGGACAATCCGTTCCACAGCATGGTGTTCAACAGAAGCGGGGTTGTCCGATCTTTCCCTCCACTGGGGTTCGGATGGTGGCGGACGGACGCCTATGGAGGCGGGTACGGAGGTGGCGACCGGGATCACGTCAATGATCTCTCTGTGCTCCGAATGGCGGTGTCCGTGGGTGACACGCTCTTCCTCGCACCTCCGGATTTCGACCGCTACGGGATTGCGCTGAGCTCCGCGTATCACACGCATCACCTCATGAGTTACGATTGGACGTGCGGCCGTCTGAGCTTCAGTCTCCGCTTCTTCCTTGCCGGAGAGAATTCAATTTGCTGCTTGGTGGAATGCTCCAACGAAGGCGATGCGGACCGGGAGATCCGGCTTGATGCGGTTCAGCTCTATCGCATCGGTGACGTCAAATGGTGGGGGAGTGACGGCATCACCGCACGATATCTCCCGGATACCGGCGCAAGCGTCAGCAAAGTGTGGGCTTACGGCGACGTGTTTGCCCTTGGCGCTTCAGTCCTGCCGATTGCCCACGGCGTCACTGAAGACGAGAAGGTATGGGAGAAGTGGGCCCGCAGCGGAGAAATCGCCACGTTACCTGGAATGTCGGTTATGGGTCGCGGCCCGCTCTGGACTGCCCATGCATACCGCCTGAGCATTCCCGCGCATGGCCGGACCGGCAGGCTGGTGTGCCTCAGCCGGGGGAAAAATGAGCGTGCCGCACTCGAGGAGCTTCGCGACGCCCTGCTGAACGGAATACCGGCCGTACGCACCAAGCTTGCGGAAGACGAATCCTTCTGGTCGTACTGTCCGGTGCTTGAGGGCGACTGGTCGGCATCGTGGAAACGTGGGTGGGTATATGACTTCGAAACACTCCGCATGACTGTACGCCCACCTCTTG
>DAIUKN010000105.1:0-7793 GCA_036848195.1 Bacteroidota bacterium | reverse complement strand
CCCTGTCGCTGAATGCTCTCTGCAACCACAAGCCCGTCGTCGACAATCCTCCCCAGCCCCGTAACGAGTCCGGCCATTGAAAAGTGATTGAACTCCCCCCCAAAAAGCCAGAGGAAACCCAGTGTTCCTGCCGCTGCGACGACAAGTGAGGCAGACACGACGATCGCTATTCGAAAACTCCCAAAAAATGCTGCGAGGAGGAGAAAGACAAGTAGGCAGGAAATGCTCCCTTCATGGGCCAACCCACGAAGATCGGCCCGCAATTCCGACGTCGCATCGACGCGTTGCTCAAGAAGGAATCCCTTCGGAAGGAGGTCTTGCACTTCTCCCATTGCACCGCGGACTGCAGAGCCAACGGTCAAAGCGTCTACCCCCGGGTCCTTCTCGATGCGAATGGCCACCGCTGGCCTGCCGTTCACCCGGTGAATCACAGCCGCGACGGAGAGCGACTGGAGTACGGTTCCGCACGACCTCAGGCGGACGGATACGCCACTCTTTGGATCACCGACATTCGTCTCCAGAAGCTCTTCCGGATGCCCGATCACGCTCCGAATAGCCAGGGGCAATTCTTCTTGAACACTCGCCGCCCTGCATGAGAGGAGGCCGGGATATGCCTCTTCAAGCCTGCCGCGCACACTCGCGACGGTTAGCCCGAACGCCCTCAGTGCTGCCTCCGACAAGAGGATGCAAACCTCCATTTCCCGCCCCCCTTCGACAGCCGCCCGCCGAACGCCGTTGATACGCGTCAGCCTTGGCAGGATCTGACCTTCCGCAAACAAGGCCAGTTCGCGCGCGCCCTCGTTTCCCGAGAGAAGATACCCGAAGAATTCCCGTTCCAGTCGAGCTTCACGCGCGAGGTACGGCTCGACCGGTGGAATAGTCACCCCCCGGGGTAACACTGGTGCTATCCGGAATAGCCTCTCGTTCAAATCGATCCTTGCGACATCGGCATCCGACCCGGAATGCAGGCCAATCACCACACGCGCAAAACCCGGTCCGGACGAAGAGCTGATGCTTTCGACTCCTTTGATGCTCCCTGCGAGTTCCTCTACAGGTCTTGTCACAAAGCGCTCGACGCTCTCCGGTGAGGCCCTATCCCAGAGGGCCAGTACCGTCAACACGGGGCGCTCCACGGAAGATGCCACGTTCACAGGAAGGTTTAACAACGCGATTATCCCCAAAGAGCAAACGGCAATCCAGGCCATTCCCGTTGCTACCGGCCGTCTGAGAATCTTGTCCAGGAGGTTGCTCATGCCTTCAGAGGAGATCCGCCAGATTCGCCGGCTGTCCCGTCGACGGGACGGGCAACTCCCCCGAGTCGCCCGATGCGAAAGACCTCTGTAATCGCCACCGATCAATGCTTGCGTAGACCAGGGGAATGACCGTCAGGGTGAAGAACGTGGAGGAGATCAAGCCGCCCACCAGCGGGATCGTCAGGGCGCGCACGAGTTCAGACCCCGAACCCGATTCCGCCAGCAGCGGGGCGACGCCGAGAACGGTGGTTCCCGTGGTCATGAGAATTGCCCGCAGCCGTCGGACAAGACCCTCCCTGACCGCATCATGGAGGGGAACACCGGCCCGCTGCAACGTGGCAATGACATCCACGGCGATGACCGCGTCATTGTCCACCGCTCCCACCATAATGACCAGTCCTACCATCGACATGATATTGTAGTGGTTTCCCGTCAGGACCATCGCTAGGATCGCCCCCACAAACGCGAGTGGGCTGGTCAGGAGGATGACGAACGGGAGGAGAAGAGATTCATATTCTGCGGCGAGAATCATGTAGACCGCAAAGACGGAGAGTGCGAGGATGATGACCAGGCTGTCCAGGGACTGCCGGATTTCCTCGTTTTCGCCGCCGAAGGCGACGGTGTACCCTGGTGGCAGGTCCATTCGGGCCGCCGCGCGCCGGAGCTCCGAGAGAACCGATTGAATCGGCCGTCCGACGACGTTCATCTCCGCCACAAGAACGCGGCGCCGGTCTTCATGCCGGATCTCCCGATCGTCCCTTGATCGAACCCACCGTGCCACCGCGCGAATCGGGACATCCTTCTGCCCTACTGCTACCGGCTGCTCCAGAAGCTGTTCCACCGTAGCAGGTCGATAGCCGCTCAATTGCACCTTTACAGGAATGTCTCTGTCGACATCGGAAAGTGTTGTGGCATTCACCCCCTGGAGCGCAACCATGACCGACCGCCCTGCGTCGCGGACGGAGACTCCATACTGCCACGACTCATCACGGTCGATCGTGAGCGCATAGCCGGGAGAACCCTCCTGCCCTCCCCAGCGGAGGTCCTCCAGTCCGGGCACATTGCCGACGTTCTCAACGAAGCGGCGCGCTACCTCCGCCGTCGTCCTTCGATCAGGCCCGCTGATCCTGATTTCGACATCCGAGGTTCCCGGCCGGAGCAGCTGCTCCAGCATAGTTCCGCGGAGGCGCACCGTGAACTCCAAACCCGTCATCTGGCGCCGCATCTCGGACAGGAATCCCCTGGTTTGCGATATGACCGGGTCAACATCAACCCCGTCCCTCACCCGCACATCGAGGGTTCCTCTCCCGGCCGTCGCAATACGTGCCTGCCAGGGCAAGAGATCCGCCGGAACGCCCACGACGGCGCAGACCGCCTCAACCTCGGGAAGGCTTCTCAGTCGGTCCTCCAAAATCGCCGAGAGCCGTGCTGCAGCGTCAGGCGGCGTTTCCAGAGGCATGGATACGTCAACGCAATACCATTGCTGTCGGATTGCGGGGGCGGACTCTCCTGGAATGGTCAGGGCAAGAGCGAGAATTCCAGCGAAGAGCAGAGAGGTCATGCCGAGTACGGCCCGTCGATGCACCAGCGCCCATGAGAGATAGCGCGTCAGTGCATTGACGCTGGTCCGGTTCATGTTGTCCGCCGATTGCACAAGTGCGCGACGGAGAGGAGCACAGACAGAAACCGCCGGAGCCCGCCACTTGCGCGATGACAAAGAAACCGCCCGACGTTCCCTCGCAACTATTGCCGGGACGAGCGTAACAGAGGCGGCGAGTGAGACCAGCAGTGAAATCGCCATCGTTACCCCCATGTCGGCAAAGAGCCTCCCCCCAACCCCTTCGACCCAGACGACCGGAAGGAACACGGCCACATTCGTCAGGGTCGAGGCCGTTGCCGCAAGGTTGATCTCGCGCACTGCCGTGAGGACCGCTTCACGAGTATTCATCCCCTGTTCGCGAAGACGCGTCACATTCTCTATGACGATGATGGCATTGTCGCCCAGCATCCCGACACCCACGGCCAGTCCCGTGAGTGAAATGACGTTGAGTGTGATGCGGAGAAAATACATCGCCGCGAGTGTGGCAAGGATCGAAACCGGGATCGTGAATCCCACCACAACCGGGGAGAGAGGGTTCTTCAGAAAGAAGAAGAGGAGCAGGAACGAAAGGATTCCCCCCTGAACGATCGCCTGCAGGACGTCGTCCACCGATTGCTGAATGTACTTCGCCTGATCATCAACCACGGCAAACCGGTAGTCCGGATATTCAATCCGGAATCTGTCGATTGCGTCGCTGACCCTGCGGGACACCCGGACCGTGTTTTCACCCGATTCCTTCTTAATGTACAGGGCCAGAACCTCTTCTCCGTTGAAGCGGACGACACCGGTCCGTTCGGCGTAGGTTTCAACAACATCTGCAACATCCGCAACTCGAACATATCGGCCCGCAGTTCTACCTGCGATTATGACGCGCCGGATCTCCTCGATCCCTCCGAGATCGCCTATGACGCGCAGCGGAATGTGCACGCTCCCGCGACGTACCACTCCGCCGGGCAGATTGACGTTCGCATCACGGAGCGCTGTCACGAGATCATCCAGCGTGAGGTCGGTGCTCCTGAGCCTGTCAACATCTGCATTGATATGTATCTCACGCTCCGGCGCTCCCGCAATCACCACCTGTGCGATCCCTTCGATCTGTTCGATCCGCTGCTTGATGGATGCACGAGACTCTTCCGCAACCTCTGCCAGCCGGGCAACCGCACCATTGTCTCTTGCCTCACGGGGAAGAGGATCCGCCCGCTTCGCGGCCCAGAGTGCAAGTGTCATAATTGGCTCTTCCGATGGATCGGCCCTCAGAAGCAGAGGCCTGCCAGCGCCATCCGGGAGATGGCGCCGTGCCTGGTCTATTCGCTCCCGGAGATCGATCATAGCAAGGTCCATCGTCGTGCCCCATCTGAACTCGGCGACAACCACCGACAATCCCTGCCGGCTCACCGAAGAGACGCGCCGGACACCTGGCGCCGTGCCGATGGCAGCCTCGATCGGCGAGGTTATGAGCCCCTCGATACTCTCCGCGGGGGACCCCGGGAGTCGCGTTTGGACCGTTATGCGAGGCACGGTCACGGCGGGGAGGAAATCGACGCTGAGTTCACGAAACGCAAGAACGCCCAGCAGAACAACGCCGAGGGCACCCATGAAGATCGTGACCGGTCGTTCGATGGAGATCCGGGGGAAGGACATCGCTTACTCCATACCCGGTGGTACAGCCAGAAGCGAATCAATGAGGCACGTGGCTTCCCGAAGAGTCCGGGGGGACACTTCCTGCGCGGCGAGCAAACGCAGCCCCTCCCCGATGAGAAAGATGACCGGCGTTTGGATCCGGGAGAGGAACAACCGTTGGCATTCCTCTTCGTCTCCCGCCCGTACCAACCGGAAGCCGAAAGCGTACCGCTGCCGCAACTCGTCCGAAAACCTCACCGCATCAGGTTCTCTTCCGACGATACAGCAAAGAACCCTGTTCGTCCATCCCGGACGCAGCATCAGACGGTTCAGCTCCGTCAGAGCAGATTCATAGCACGAAGGACAGTCGGTCGGAGAGATCATCGCGAGGAGTCGAATTGACGGGAGACGCGATAGAGCGATAGCTTCGTTGCCTTTGAGGGATCGTACGATGAGATCGGGCAGCAGGCCTGGCAGACGGGGACCCGCGGCGTTTGCAGAAAGGTCGATGGAAACCTCGAGAATGAAGATCAGAGAGAATTTCTGTGACCAGGCTGAGAGTCCGTTCATGGATTATTCACTCCGTACGCCTTTCATGATCTACTTCATAGAGAATCAGGGAAGGCAGCTTGCACTCATACCCGTTCTCCCGGGCATCTGGAGGGTGACTCTGAACACGGAGCAAACGGCTGCCGTCGGAGGCCTCGAATTCTTCCCCGGGAAATTCCAGCGAACCGAGGAACACACCCGCCGTGTCGTACACTTTCACGTTCCGCCGCAGGCCGCGCCCCAGTTCCGGGAAGGAGAGGTTTTCCTGCAAGAGAAGACTCCCGTTGTTACACAGCATGAGCTGACGGATGATCGTTGCGCTGGCAACCGCACGCTGCAGCTGCTGAATCGTCTGGAAGGAACGAAGATAAGGCAAGGCAACATAGTCGTCGCTTGCCTCGCCGAACTGACTCACCGTGAGGTCAGCCCGGATTCTGGAGATCCTGTAGCTGAAGGTGTTACTCTCAAACACGTCACCGTTGGCTGACGGTACGACCTGGCCCTCGAGGTGACCGCGATAGTAGTAAGGCTCAAATCCGGCAATGGGCGGAACTAGACAGGTCTTGAGACTCTCCGCGCGGTACACCGACACAAAGCCCGGCGAACTCGAGTCGGGCGCATGGTGAAGGAAGAGGTCTCCCGCCCTGTTAACGCACAAATGTCGCACGAGGAAAGGGTTCCGCACCGGGATCGTCCGGAGGACGGAACCATCACTCCTGAAAACGGAAACCCTGGCGAGAAGGTCATCGAAAGCATAGATATTGTCCATTGCGTCAACCGCTCCTGTCACGAGGTTGCGGAACTCTCCCGGCCCCGCACCGGTCTTCCCGAACGTCCGGAGAAACGCTCCGTCCGGCGACACAAGCACGATTGTCCGCGCCATGGGGTTGAAGAGGACAAACCCCTTCGAAGAGAAGCGGATTTTTGGGATGAGATCGACGGGGACTCCCACCGGGATGTTCAGCTCGACGGTATCGATTGCATGCAGAAATGTATGCAGCGATTGTTCACCCTTGATTCTCTCGCGGAGGGCCCGCTGTTCCTCGGTTAGCGACAGGGGTTCGGTTCTGCGGCACCCCACAAACGCAGCGATCGCTGCCAGGAGAAGAAGGCAGCAGACTGCTGCTTGATGAGACAGCATTGTTCTTCGCTCCTTTCATATGGCTGTGCGCAGGGCGACCGCACCGTCGGCTGCCGCGTGGAAGGTTTCCGTCCGACGGCCCAACCACGAATCCCCCCGCAGTCGGCCCATGCGGCCGGCCCGGCGCACTTGGCCTTTTCGCCGCCTCCTGTTCAGCCCGCGGTAAACTGGAACGTCAACCGTTCAGCCCCCGGACTGCACTCCCAGATCCTCGGATCGTACGAACAGACTTCTCTCAAGTAGAAGGACGTTTGTGAACGCTTTACCACCTTCAATTCATATCGTCCCGGCAAGGGCCAGGGGGCCCAGGAGAATTCATAGGAATCGACCCACACTGTCTGAGCAACCGTCCCGTAGGAATACCACCGCCCGCCCGGCGCGCCGCCGTTTGGACCCGTGGCGTCTCCTCCATCGGGTGTTCTTGCAGAAGCACGATCAACATGAATCAGTGCAACAAAAGCCGAGAGTGCGATCACTCCCGTTAGAATAACGATCTTTCTCATACAGCCCTCCTTTCGTTGCGCCCCGTGAATGTCGGGCAGTGCGACGGGGCGAATCGGAGCACTGCCCTGTTCCCTTCCTCCCATCATGCCAACGGTGCTGCCCGCTTTCCCTTTTCCTCATTCACGCCGCACGACCGGCAGCACCGTTGCGTCATGGGCCAGCATCGCGTGACCCCCGACAATGACCGTGTCGTTCAATCCGAGACCTGACCGGATCTCGCAAATCTCCTCATTTGACTCTCCGACTTCCAGATAGTTCCACTGGGCCCGGTTCCCCCGGAGAGTGAAGGCCACCGGTCGGTCATCCCGGAACAGCACCGCCTCCCGCCGTATCAAAAGCCGGTTGCGTGCACGTGCCGTGGCAATGGCAACCGCAGCATACATCCCCGGATACACTCTGAAGCGGAGTGAAACACCGACCGTCATCTCCACCGTTACCTTGACCGTTCTGGTACCCGGCGTCACGACAGGATTCACAGACGTAACGCGTCCGGGTTCAACGAGCCCCCCCACTGCCGGCACTGCCACCCGGGCCGCCTGGCCCGGCACGATCTTCCATGCGTCCGCCTCAATGAGCTCGACGTCGACGATCAGCGCTGAAAGGTCCTCGATGGTGAGCAGATGCATGCCGGGATGAACCCGCATGCCCGTCGCCAGGTCGGAATTCGCGACGTTCCCTGCGCAGGGCGCGATCACCACCGTCGCATCCAGGTCCATCTTCGCCCGCTGGCAGGTTTCTTCGGCAATCGCGAGGCCGCTCTTGTTGGCTATAACATCGCCGCGATCGGCGCGAAGGTAGGCAAGCGCGGCCCGGCAATCTCTCTGCTCCCGGTCGTACGCTTCGCGCGTCATCTTCCCCCGGCGGAAGAGATTGTCGAGCTCCGCGATCCTCTCGGCCGCCGCGACAATGCGCCGCCGGATCGTTGACGAGTCCGGCGATTCAAGGAAAGGTGACTGACTCAGTGTCCGGTATTCGATCTGGGCTCCGAGGAGACTCGTCCGCGCGCGTTCGAAGGCGGCGTGAAATTCGCGATCATCCAGGATGAAGAGCGTATCTCCTCTGGCCACACGTTGTCCGTTGGCCGTACGCACCTCGATGACCTCTGAACTGATCCTGGCCAGGACGT
>DAIUKN010000104.1:0-7816 GCA_036848195.1 Bacteroidota bacterium | reverse complement strand
ACGAAATGAACAGCAAAAGACTCTATGATCAGGTCATGACGATCTTCGGAACGGAATCGGGCATCCTGAACATCTACAGCTTTCCCGGTGTGGTGTTCGTCATCGCTATTTACTCGTTCCCGTATAGCTTCGTGTTTACCAAGGCGGCCCTGGACCTCGTCTCCAGCGAGATGGAGGATGCGGCGAATTGCCTGGGCGCCGGTCAGCTCAAGACGACCTTTGCGATCACGCTGCCCCTGATCACGCCGGCGCTGCTCGGCGCCTGGATCATTACCTTTCTTGAGGCGATCGCGATCATCGGATCCTCCGTAATCGTCGCGCTGCCGGCGAAGGTCAACCTGGTTACACTGCAGCTATGGGAGTTCTTCGGATACCCGCTGAGAGTCGAGGTCGCCGCCGCCTATTCCATGCCCCTGTTATTGATTACCGTGGCCCTCTTTGTCCTGCAGCAGCGCATCCTGCGAGGTAAGGGGTACGTAGCCCTGACGGGAAAGGGCGGGGAACGGCGCCTCATTGATCTGGGTGGACTCCGCTGGGTACTGTTGGCCTATTCGTCGTTCATTCTGGCACTGTCCGTCGCCCTGCCCTACCTCGTGCTGCTCCAGGCCGCCTTCGCCAAGGCGTGGGCGAGGGGCTTCGGTTTGGATAACCTGACGCTCGCCAACTTCCACTTTCTTCTCTTTGAACACAGCACGGCCAAGCAAGCGATCGTCAACACCTTTGTCTACTCTTCCGCGACGGCCATGATCGCGCTCGGCCTGGCGATTTCGGTGGCGTACATCGTCAGTCGCCGCCTGGTGCCGTTCGGCCAGGTGCTGAGCGTCCTCGCCTTCGCGCCATTTGTGATTCCAGGCCTGGTGCTGGCCATCGGGTTCTACGCGGCCTATGCCCCGCCGCCCCTAGCCCTGGCAGGCACCGCGACGATCCTCGTGCTTGCGTTCGTGACCCGCTTCCTGCCGATTGCGTACGCAAACGCGTCCGCCGCCGTCCGCGGCATCAATCCCGAGATGGAGGATGCGGTCACGATCCTCGGAGGCAGTCGCCTAGTGGCCATTCGGCGGGTCGTCGCCCCCTTGCTGAAACGCAGTCTGGTCGGCGCGTGGCTGCTGGTCTTCATTCCGGCGTCCCGCGAGGTAAGCTCGGCCCTGTTTCTCTACGGGCCGAAGACCCGCACGATGTCGGTCCTGTTCTTCGACTTGACCGAGGGGGGCAATTTCGAACAATTGTCGGCGTTGGGCGTCATCCTCTTGTGTACGACCCTCGTGTTCGTCTCGATCGGCCTGACGATGGTTGGGCGCGATTTCATGCTGAGCAAGGGGTCGGAATGATACGGTTGGCGATCCGGAACGTGGGCCGCGATTTCGGCAGCGTGACCGCAGTGCAGGACTTCTCTCTGGAGTTGGCTGCGGGCGAGTTTGTCTCGTTGCTGGGCCCGTCCGGCTGCGGGAAAACGACGATGCTCCGGATGATTGCGGGCTTCATCGCGCCAAGCCGCGGCACCATTGAGTTGAACGGACGCTTGCTCTCGTCCCCCTCGGCTTCGGTCCCCCCCGAACGTCGGGGAATGTCGATGATTTTCCAGAGCTATGCGATCTGGCCGCACATGACCGTCGCAGAGAATGTCGCCTTCGGTTTGCAGCTTCGCCGGCTGTCGGCGGATGAGATCACCAGGCGGGTTCATGACATGCTGACCATCGTTCGGTTAAGTGATCTCGCGGGAAGATACCCCGCGGAGCTCAGCGGTGGCCAGCAGCAACGCGTTGCGCTGGCGAGGGCCATCGTCATCCAGCCGGAGGTTTTGCTCCTCGACGAACCGTTGTCGAATCTCGATGCCAATCTCCGGGAGGAGATGCGGTTCGAGATTCGGAGGCTCCACAATGAATTCCGGATGACGACCGTCTATGTCACCCACGACCAAGCTGAGGCGATGGTCACCTCGGACCGAATCGTCGTGATGAATCAGGGTGCCATCGAGCAGATCGACACCCCCTTCGATCTGTACAACGCTCCGCGGACGAAGTTCGTTGCGCAGTTCATCGGACGAACGAATTTCCTGGCTGCAACGCGCAGCGGCGAGCAGGTGGACTTCCGCGCGTTCTCGCTCCCCGCGAGCTCTTTCGAACGCCTGGGAGACCTCGGTCCCCAGCTTCTGTTTTCCCTCCGTCCTCAGAGCATCAAAGTGTCGGTGAACAAACCGGGAGGAAGCGCACAGGGGGAATTCTGGGTGCCGGGAAAGGTGGTGAGCCGGTCGTATTTCGGCGACCGCTGGGACTACGGTATCGATGCCGGTGGAGGCATCACGATAATGGTGTCGGCGGAGCCGAGGCAGGAGTTGTGCGTAGGCGACACGGCCTGGATGGCCGTCAGCCCGAGGGACATGGCGCCGATCAGAACGTGAACCGAACGCTGGCGCCGAGGCTCAACTGCACATCGGATAAGCCCAATCCTTGCAGTTGACCATGCGGGCAGCCTCAGCTCGTTGAAACATTTGTGCGTCTTGTGCTTCTTGTGGTGAAACGTTTCGGACAAGGGGAGCAGCGCCATGCGGATGATCGTGATCCCACGGATCGGGGGGCCGGACGTATTGACCATGATCGAGGTGGAGCGGCCGACGCCGCGGCCTGACGAGGCCTTGATCAAACTCCGCTTCGCCGGCTTGACGTATGGGGACGTCTATCAGCGGGAAGGGACCTACCGAGGGGGAGCGCCGCTCAAAGAATCGGAGGTCCCGCTTCGCATCGGTGGCGAAGGGGCAGGGACGGTTGCGGCGGTCGGAACCAATGTGACACACCTGAAGGAGGGGGATGACGTCGTCTATTGCGAATGCCTCGGCAGTTATGCCGAGTACGCGGCGGTCCCCGGGTGGCGGGTGGTCAAGATCCCGAACGGGATACCGTTCCAGGATGCGGCCGCAGTGTTCTCGCTCGGAGGGACGGCGCATTATCTGGCGCACGACACCGGCAAGCTTCGGCCCGGATTATCCTGCCTCATCCATGCCGGGGCAGGTGGCCTAGGTCATCTGCTCATCCAATTCGCGAAGATGCTTGGCGCGTCGGTGCTGACCACGGTGGGCAATGAGGAGAAGGCACAGTTCGTGCGGGAACTCGGTGCGGACAAGGCCATTTTGTATCGCGACACGGATTTCCTGGCGGCGGTCCGGGAATGGGGAGACGGCAAGGGCGTCGATGTCGTGTACGACTCGGTCGGGCAGGCGACCATCCGCAAGAGCATCCAGTCAGTGCGGCCCCGCGGATTGTGCGTGCTGTGCGGCAACAGCTCGGGACTGGTCGACACCATCTCGCCGATGGATCTGGCCGCAGCGGGATCCATCTTCTTCACGCGGCCGAGATTCGCTCATCATATGCAGACGCGGAACGAGATCATGAAGCGTGCCGATGATATTTTTGCGGCGATGCGCGATGGACGGTTACGCGTGACATTGTGTCGAATCTTCCCGCTCCAGCAGGCCGTCGAAGCCCACCGTCTTCTCCAGTCGCGCAGTACGATCGGCAAGATCATGCTGTCCATCCCGTAACCCGCGCCCTGTGTCAACGCGGCTCGGGTGCGGTACAAGCGGACGTAGCCAGTGGGAGCCTAGCGTCTGCCGCGTCGGTCATTGATACTACCAGGCCACTACCGCAAGCAGCCATCGCACGGAGTTCCTGCGGACGGCGGCGTTACTCAATCTCCAGGGAGGGACTTTTCGCTCAGAGAACAGTCTGGTAGGGACACCCGCGGGTTTCTTAGATGCCTGCGCATCTGGCATCGCGCCCCGACAGTCACTCACCCGCCACAGAATCTAGAGAAGCCTTCTATGCGTTTTCGCTTGCCACGTACTGCACCACAAGATCTCCCACCTCCGTAGTGGTGTGACCCATCTTGCCAGCTTCCAAGCTTTTCACATGGCGGGTCAGCACTTTGATTAATGCCTTCTCGATCAACTGAGCAGCGTCGTCTTCACCCAAATGCTCGAGCATCATCTTACAAGCCATGATCGCGGCTAAGGGGTTGATCGCATTCATTCCGGTATACTTTGGCGCAGACCCGCCCATGGGCTCAAACATGGACGTTCCTGCAGGATTGATATTTGCTCCGGCTGCAATCCCCAGCCCACCCTGAATGATAGCCGCCAAGTCAGTAATGATATCCCCGAAAAGATTATCCGTTACGATAACATCGAATTTTTCCGGGCTCTTCACCATCCACATACAGCACGCATCGATGTGCGCATAGTCCAGTTGGATATCAGGATACGCCGCGCCCACTTCATAAAATATCCTTTCCCACAGGTCGGAGGCATACATGAGCACATTAGTCTTGGCCACCAAGGTCAGCTTCTTCTGACCGTTTCTCTTTCGGCAGTAATCGAAAGCGAAGCGGACACAGCGCTCGACTCCCTTACGAGTATTTATGGACTCCTGGATTGCGACTTCATCAAGGGTCCCCTTCTTCAGCACTCCTCCTGCTCCCGAGTAGAGTCCTTCGGTATTCTCTCTGACGACCACAAAATCGATGTCATCCGGTCCCTTATCCTTCAGAGGAGAATCGACGCCGGGAAGGAGCTTGCACGGTCGCAGATTAACATATTGGTCCATGCCAAATCTGAGTTTAAGGACAATCTTATCGATGACGCCGGGCTTTACCTTTGGGTGGCCAATCGCGCCCAAATAAAGCGCATCCATCTTCAAGAACTCCTCTATGGCGGAATCAGGAAGAATCTCTCCGGTCTTCAGATAACGCTCCCCACCAAAGTCGTACGTATGCAGGTCGCATCGAAACCCCGCCCGTTGAGACACCGCTTGCAAAACCTTCAACCCTTCACGAATTACTTCCGGCCCGGTGCAGTCTCCTGGGATGACGCCAATCCTGTAAGTCTTGTTCACGATTCGCCTCCCGGTTATTAACTCTTTTTCACCTCAGCCTTCGGCCAGAACGACCGTCGAGGAAAGCGTTTGGCTTTCCTCTTGCTCATTACTGCCAACCCGTTCCCGAGAGCCCCTCTAGCAGGATACTGGAAACTCGTTTTGCCCAGGCTGCTCAACAAGGTCCAGATGCAAGGCGGCGCGCGATGGGCCGAGTGAGGCCTACTTCAGGTAGGCCGCAGCGAGTGCCCAAGCGTGTCAACGCCGCAGATGGGCCGTTTTCAGCGGCCTGCTAGAGGCACTCCCTCGGGTCCGTCAATACCCCAGTGATAGCAGAAGCCACTACGGTTGCGACGCTCCCGAGATAGATCTCCGCATTGTGACTTCCCATCCGTCCCATGAAGTTACGGTTGCCGGTCGAGATGCAGCGTTCGCCGTCCCCGAGCAGCCCCTGATGCAGGCCCATGCATGGTCCACACCCTGGCGGGAGAAATGTTGCCCCCGCGGACAACAGGTCCTGCGCATATCCCAATTCCATCGCCTTCGCGAAAATAGACCTCGAAGCCGGGGTGATGAGCAACCGAATGCCGCGACATATACCCTTTCCCTGTAGCATCTTCGCCGCCAACTCCAGATCTTCCAGCCGCCCGCTGTTGCATGTCCCGATGAAGGCTTGATGAACCTCGGTCCCCTCCACTTCGGTAAGGGGCCTCACGTTATCAACGGAATGCGGGCACGCAACCATAGGCACCATCTTCTCCACATTGAGCTCGAACATTCTCCTGTACAAAGCGTCTTCATCCGGCATGACCGGTTCATACTGTTTATGGGCCGTCGCAACATAAGCTCGTGTGAGCTCATCATACTGAACATATGTTGCCTTGGCGCCCATCTCGACCGACAGATTCGCCAAGACAAAACGCTCGGCCATACTCATTGCATGCAGCGTCTCGCCGACATACTCAACACAGTCGTACCGGCATCCCTGGGTGGTAAAGTTTCGGATGATCTCAAGAATCATGTCTTTGGCGTATACGCCGTGCGGAATCTTCCCAAGTAGTGTGATCCTGACGCTGTGTGGAACCTTGAACCAGTGCTTTCCTGTCGCCCATATTGGAAGCGTATCTGAGGTGCCTATCCCGCAACTGAAGGCGCCTACGCAGCCGTACGACGGGGTATGAGAATCCGTCCCGACCACAAATTGGCCTGGCAAGACGTGACCATTGGCCAGCAGTATTTCATGCGTTAGCCCCTCGCCCACATCGTAGAACTGGGTGATGCCCTGCTCCTTCGCAAACTCCCTCACCGTCTTCAGAAGGTTCGCCGTTCGGACCGTAGAGGCCGGGGAATAATGATCCATCGAGCCGACAATACGGTCAGGATCCCAGACCTTCTTGAGCCCGAGTTGCTTGAAGCGATATATGATCTCTGCGTCGGCATCCAAGGTCATCAGTACATCGGGCGTGATCATGAGCGTTTCGCCCGGATACACCTCCGGTCGATTCGCCTTTTTCGCAAATATCTTTTCTGCGAATGTCTTTCCCATATCTACGCTCCTTCCGCTAACAACCCAATCGTAATTCTCGCTTTAGATAGGGGACCATCCCACCCACCTCTAAGATTTTTCTCACTTCCTGCGCAAACGGCGGAAAATGATACCGCTCTCCCTTCACCACAATGGTTCCACGCTCCAGGTCGATCTCAACGTCATCCTCTGGCTCTATGGCGTCAACGGCTTCTGGGCATTCTATAGCCGCGACACCAACATTCACGGCATTCCGAAAGAATATCCGCGCAAACGTCTTTGCGATGATCGCCTTGACCCCTGCGCCTTTGAGCGCATTGGGCGCTTGCTCCCTCGCGGATCCCATGCCAAAGTTCTCCCCAGCCACAACGACACTATGCCCTATAAGCCGCTTGGGATACTCCTCACCGAGGCCCTCAAATGCATGACGATCTAACTCCTCAGGCTCGAACATATCGAGATACTTTCCCGGAATGATGTAGTCCGTATTGATGTTATCTCCAACCTTAAACACTCTCCCTTTGATGAGCGTGGCCATCCTCTCCTCCTCTGACGCAGACAGCAACGTAATAGGTTGCACGTTCTGGATGCTAACGAACCATCAACGCGCGCCTGGCCCGTTGCGGCTCACCTGCTAAAGAGTAAGTTCGGGACGAACAAGGCCAGCGAAGGTACACAAATCAGTACACCAACGGCAAGTAAGGTCACGTAGAGAAAGGGCAACATGCCGCGACATACTGCCTCCACGGGCAGTTTGGTAACCTGTACGGTGGCATAGAGATCCGCACCGACCGGAGGCGTGGCACTCCCAATTACCATCGTGATCACCACGATGATTCCGAAGTGAAGCGGATGGAATCCGGCTGCGACAGCAATAGGTGCTACAATGGGCGCCGTAAGGATGAGACCCACTGCGGTGGAAAAAAAACAGCCCATGATTAAGAGAAAGCCCACCACGATTAATACGATGACATAACCATTGGTACTGACGGACATCAACCCTTCGAGGATTACCGTCGGAATCCTCGCCCGCGTCAGCAGCCAACCGTACAGACTCGCCGTGGCTAACAAGAACATGACGACAGCGGAGTCCCGCACCGTCTCGCGCAGGATTCTGAATAATGTCTCAAGGGACACCGTACGGTATACACATGCTACGAGGAGCAAGAGGTACAACCCTGCGACAGCGGCTGCTTCCGTCGCGGTAAAAATTCCCCCGAGCATTCCGCCTACCAGTATTACGGGCGTGAGCATGGTTAGGACGGCTCGGCGAAACGCTGTCCACACGTCCCTTAGCGCGGCCCTGCGCCCTTTGGGTCTGTGCCGCGTATAGAACGCCACCATGACCATTTGGAGTACACCTATCAAGATACCGGGCAGCAATCCCGCTAAGAGCAGCCCCGTGGCGGATACTTCGGCGATCGCCGCG